>JAFZPK010000158.1 GCA_017552515.1 Deltaproteobacteria bacterium
GGCCTGACCGATGACGATGGGACCGGAACCAATAACCATGATGCGTTGCAGCTCACTGCGCTTGGGCATGATGAAATCTCCCGCAAAAATTGAACACTCTTTTAAGGAGCATATAAGGGCAAAAAGTATACCAGGCCTTGCGCCATAAGGTTTTGAAGACTATGGAAGAAAATGCCTTACATTTTTTGCAAATCCGGCCCACTTGTTTTACATTTATTGTAAATTTCCAAAAGAGCTGCTTGTACAAAAAATGTAATACATTCCCCACCATTCCCCAGGAAGGCCGTCCACCATACTGCTCTACCTTGCATAAAATATTGTTATCAATTGAGATTTTTCATTCCATCATACTCATTCGGAATACCGGCAGGGAATATCCGTCGTGGCATAGCTCTTGCTCTTTTCCCCGGTGGCTGCACCTTCCGTCCTGCGAATGCGGAGGCGGCATGCAGCAAAGCCCATGCAACACTTCCATAACCGGTTGCACGTTCACTTTCATTCATGAAAAGGAGTTATATCATGACCACCATGACCGCCCGTAGTGATGCTGTTCTGCAAATAGCCCAAAGCCACCGGACCTTTCCCGCGCCGACCTCCGATATCGACGCCATTTATGGTTGCGACGTCTTTTCCCTTGAGATTCTTCAGAAGAAACTGCCCAAACCCGTGTTCCGTTCGCTCAAGGCCATCATCCGCAAGGGAGAACGCCTGGATCCCGCCATCGCCGACACGGTCGCCTGCGCCATGAAGGACTGGGCCATCGAGAAGGGCGCAACGCACTACACGCACTGGTTCCAGCCGATGACCGGCCTGACCGCCGAAAAACACGACGCCTTCCTGACGACCACAAGCGAAGGAGGCATGATCAACGAATTTTCGGGTAAAATGCTCATCAGCGGCGAACCGGACGCCTCCTCCTTCCCCTCCGGAGGCATCCGTTCCACCTTCGAGGCACGGGGCTACACGGCCTGGGATCCTACCGTCCCCGCCTTTGTCATCGGCTCCACGCTTCACATCCCGACGCTCTTCTACAGCTATTCCGGCGAGGCGCTCGACCGCAAGATACCGCTGCAGCGCTCCATTTCCGCGCTTTCCAAGCAGGCTCTGCGTATCCTGCGTCTCTTCGGCAACCAGAAAGCTACCTTTGTACGTCCGAGCGTCGGTCCCGAGCAGGAATATTTCCTTGTTGACCGCCGGCTTGCCGCGCTCCGGCCCGATCTCATGCTGGCCGGACGCACCCTGATGGGGACGGCTCCCGCCAAGGGGCAGGAACTGGAAGATCATTACTTCGGCGCCATCCCGGAACGGGTCATGGCCTTCATGCAGGATGTGGAAGACGCATTGTTCCGCCTCGGCATTCCCGCCAAGACCCGGCACAACGAAGTCGCGCCCGGCCAGTTCGAGCTCGCCCCGATTTACGAGGACGCCAATCTCGCAACCGACCACAACATGCTGATGATGAACATCCTGCACCAGCTCGCACCCAAGCACGACTTCATCTGCCTGCTGCATGAAAAGCCCTTCGCAGGCGTGAACGGCAGCGGCAAGCACAACAACTGGTCCATCAGCGACTCGGAGGGGAACAACCTGCTCGATCCCGGCACCACGCCACTGGACAATGCCCAGTTCCTCGTCTTTCTGGCCGCCGTTCTCAGGGCCGTTCACATGCACAGCGCCGCCCTGCGTCTCGGCACCGTGGGCGCCGGCAACGATCACCGTCTTGGCGCGAACGAGGCGCCGCCCGCGATCATCTCCGTCTATCTCGGTGACATGCTGACCGACGTCATCGACACCATCATGAACGGCGTGACGCACAAAACGGGCCGCACCTCCATGGAAATCGGCGTTTCCTCCCTGCCGCCGCTGCCGGTTGATCGCTCCGACCGTAACCGTACCAGTCCTTTCGCCTTTACCGGCAACAAGTTCGAGTTCCGGGCCGTTGGTTCCTCCCAGTCCATCGCGCCGGTGAACACCGTCCTGAACACCGCCATGGCCTGCGCGCTCGACGACATCGCCACCGAGCTGGAAAAGGCCGTCTCCGGCGGCGCCAGCCTGACCTCGGCGCTTCAGGAACTTCTGCCCCGCCTGTTCCGCGAACATCAGGATGTCGTCTTCAACGGAAACGGCTACTCCGCGGAATGGCTTGAAGAGGCGGAGAAACGCGGTCTTCCCAATCTCGCCACCACGGTGGATGCCCTGGAACACTACGGAATTATGGACATCTTCCTGCGCCAGAAGGTGCTTTCCGAACGCGAGATACTTGCCCGCCAGGAAATCCTGCTGGAAAACTACGCCAAAAGCATCGGCATCGAAGGAGCGCTCATGCTGGAGATGGCCCGCACCCGCATCCTGCCCGTCGCCCTGCATGAGCAGGCGGAAGCCGCGGACGTTGCCGGAAAAACCCGGGCGCTGGCCGGTGAGGCTGTGCCGGAAGAAGAACGTTTCCGCATTCTGCGCGGACACACGACCGGGCTGATATCAGCCATTGCCAACCTGGAAAAGGCTCTGGCCACCCTGCACAGCGCGGAAAACACCCACCAGGCTGCCCATAGTGCCCGTGATGCGGTGGTACCTGCCATGGGAGCCTGCCGCGAGCACTGCGACGCTCTGGAACGCATCATCGATGCCCAGGCTTGGCCGCTGCCTTCCTATGCCGAACTGCTCTGGCTGCATTGACGTTCGGGCGTCAAGGAGTTGATTTGCCGCCTTGATGCTTCTCTCCCATGCGAATCGCTCGCATGACCTCATCATCATGCCTTGATTGCGATGGGCTCCATGGTCCATCGCGATCGAGGCATGGCAAGCACGACAGCTCACGGATTTCCCACCTCCAGCTTCCTCACACATCTGTACGGAAACCATTGCCAGCCCCGGCAAAAGCGGTACAATCCCGCGAAACTCAAAGTGTCGGAGAAAAAAGGCCATGCGCGCGCGATGGAATCCCAGGACAATACTTTGTCATGCGTTATTGAACATATTACTCTTCGGAGCACTTGTCCTGCTCTATGCCATCAACGAATATGACAACGTAACGTTAGATGAAATTATTTACCATGCAAAGCATCCCATTGCCGGCATCGAATTTGGCATAATCGCAGCATTTGTCTGTTATACACTTGTCCCTGTTTTCATATTCAATATCATATATATCTTCATAACCAAAAACAAAAAAATATTGCTTAGTTTTGTTACAATTATAGCAATAGCCGCAATATACTTATACTCTGCTGTCAGGTTCGACATCATTTCATATAACAAATACAGCAATTTCATAGAGAGCAACTATGTAAATCCCGGCAATGTACTCATAAATTTCAGGGAGAAGAAAAATCTCGTCTACATATATCTTGAATCCATGGAAACTTCCTTTGCCGATAAAAAGAATGGCGGCATATTTGAGGAAAATCTTATCCCCAACCTTACCCGCCTTGCCCATGACCATATCAATTTCTCCGGAAACACCGGAAAGTTGAATGGCGCATACTCCCTGCCCGGCACAACCTGGACCATGGGAGCCGTCTTCGCGCTCAATACGGGACTGCCTCTCAAGATAGCCGTCGATGCCAACGACATGGAGTCACAGGACGCCTTCTTCCCCGGCATAGTTTCGCTCGGCGATATTTTGCGGGAAAACGGCTATGTCCAGGAGGTACTTTTGGGATCAAAGAGCACGTTTGCCGGGCAAAAGATGTTTTTTCAACAGCATGGCGGCTTCAAAGTGCTTGATTACGATTCCATGACGGAGGAGAAAATTATCCCGGAAGATTACAAGGTTTTCTGGGGCGTGGAGGACCACAAACTTATTGAAATCGCAAAGTCGGAGCTGGAAAAGCTGTCAAAAACTGGAAAACCCTTCCATTTTTCCATGTTTACAATGGATACCCATGCGCCAAACGGTTATCTGGGCGACACCTGCGAAAACAGATTTGCCGATATGCAGTACAAAAATGTCATTTACTGTTCGGACAATCAGATTACACATTTCATAAACTGGATACAGCAACAGGAATTTTACAAGAATACTGTTATCGTTCTGGCCGGTGATCATCCCACAATGAAAAAATATTTCATCGAAACCGGGAAAAAATACACAAGGAAAAACTATACAGTATATATAAACGTCCAAGAACATGCCGACCCCTTCAGAGCATATTCTTCCTTCGATCAATTTCCCACCGTCCTGTCCGCAATCGGGGCGGACATTCCCGGGGAAAGACTGGGACTTGGGGTGAACCTCTTCTCGAAAGAAAGAACTCTGGTGGAAAGATACGGTTATGATGCGCTTGCCCAGGAGTTAAAGAAGCGCTCAAAATTCATGGAAGGGACAATTGCATTTCCCTTCTCAAAGATATCCACCAACAGGCAGTTGCACGGAAGCGCAATCTCCTTTTCAAAAGCCGGCAACGACAACATCGATCTGAGCGTCGATCTGTCAGATTTCCAATGGGGGAAAACCTTCAACGAGATGATGACCATCTCGAAGCCCGATGACATCATCGGCATCTATGCCGATTTCTATACGGATGACGATCTGTACAAAAAAAGAAGGATGCAGCTCACGAGGCATGGCGACCATCTGTTCAGCGGCAAATTGAAAAGCCTGAAGAGTACATCGCTGTACCATATAAAAATTTACATCCAGGGACCGGATTACAGGGGAAATCCATACAGTTGGATAACCGGCGAAATAGTTGGAAACCCACGGCTCTATGCCGCCGAATGTCATGATTACCTGAAAATGCTCGGCAAGAAACAGTATGCCATTTTCATTTCGGCAAAAAATGATGCGGAAAACGCCATTCCGGATTCCATCATCAAATCTTTGCAAGAACTCGGGCTTCACGCGGATAGAGAAAATAAATGTTCCTACTGCGCCGTCCTTGAGGGCGGAAACATCCATGAGGAAGCCTCCGAACAAGCACTGGAAACCAACGCCTCCCTCTCCGGCAATCCCGATGTACACTATTCCATAAAGAGCGCCGGCTCAGGCTCGGAGAGCCTCTCTTCCATACGCATAAACGGCAGGGAGTATTCAAAAAATCTTCCGGGACTGAATATTGTCGTCTACGATAACCAATTGAAGCAGGTCATCGATTCCTCATGTTTTGATATAGGTTCCGGCAAAATGATTCGCTAGACGCGTTGAAAGTTGTTAAAATAAACGGTACCCCCTCACAGTACCAGCAACCAATCCTCAGGAGTGAACATTATGCGCAAAACATTCTGGTTAAGCAGCTTGTTGGCGGCAGTACTGTTGCTGTCCGTCGTACCCCTCCGCGCCGCGGAGCGTCTGCCCGTGACCATCAGCAAAGATTCCGAGTTGCCATTGCGCGTGCTCACGCGCCCGGGCGCCACACTGTATCAGGACCGGGAAGGCACGACCGTGCTTCAGAGCAATCTACCCACCTTCCGTTCCTTCTTTGTCTACACCCGTCCGGCTGGCGAAGAACTGGGTTCCGGCAGAGGCTGGTACGAGGTCGGCACCGACGACAAGGGCAAGATCGCCGGCTGGATGAAGGCCGCAGATCTCTTCGAATGGAAGCAGACCATGTGCCTTGCGTACACCAACCCCGAAGGCCGCCATCCCGTGCTGATGTTCGATGATGAGGAATACCTGAGCACGCTCGCAGGCATGTCCGAAGACAAGCGAACCGAAGAGGTCGCCGGTTTTTACAAGGCCATTGATGAATCCGCCGCGCAGGGCAAGCCGCTGCCCACGGACTTTCCCATCGTTTCCATGGAACCCAAGATGGCCGTCGGAGAGAAAGACAGTTTCACCCTGCTGCCCATCCTTGAGCATTCCGCCATCACCATAGATGATCGTGAAGCCCGCCTTCTGAGCATCGCCGCCGTGAACAGCGCCGCCAAAGACAGAGTGAAAAGCGATATCCGCCAGAACACCGAAGTGCTGAAGCAAGTCTCCACTTCCAGCGAAAGCAAGGCCAAAAAGCTGGAAGACATGAAATTCGACGTGGTCTGGGTTATTGATACCACGAAAAGCATGGGCCCCTATATCGACAAAGCCCGCGAGGTGATGAAGGGTGTTTCCGAGGCGGTCGCCACCAATCCCGGCCTGAGCGGCAAGATAGCCTTTGGCGCATGGGCCTACCGCGATTCCAGCGAGGTCGCGGGTCTGGAATACGTGACCAGGAATTTTACCCCCGGACTCCTGCCCATCGACCAGTTCCTGCCCATCATGGAGCAAATTCAGGAAACCAGTGTGGACAGCCAGACCTTTGACGAAGACGTGTTCTCCGGCGTAAACGACGCCATCAACAAGACCGCCTGGCGCCCCGACGCCCTGCGCATCATTATCCTCGTCGGCGACGCCCCGGGCCACGAAGCCGGGCACAAGTGGAACGCTTCCGGCATGGATCCTCAGACGCTGCGCGCGCTCGCCAGCGAAAAGAACATCATGATATACGCCCTGCACTTGAACCCGCCAAACGCGAAGAAGTACAACCGCGTCGCAGCGCGCCAGTTCAAGACGCTGTCACGCAATGCCGGCAGCGACAAGCCCTTCTACTGGGGAATCTCCTCCGAAGATGTGTCCGCCTTCGGCCTGACGACCCAGGAACTTGCCGAGATCGTGACCATGTTCGCGGAAGATGCGGAGAAGGCGTTCAGGGAAAGTCAGTTGGCCGCGCAGGAAACCGCTGCCACTCCGGAGCCCAAGCCGGAAGCAGCGTCCGCGGTTGCCAACACCCCCACCAGGGCAGACATCATGCGGAGTCTGCGCGCCGCCGCCGTGGAATGGCTGGGTGCGAGGGAAGGCGTGGAAGCCCCACGTGATATCGAGGCCTGGGTGGTGGACAAGGACCTGCAGGACACCACGCACCAGTCGCTGGAAGTACGCCTGCTGCTCTCCAAGGCGCAGCTTGACGCGCTTTCCACACTGCTCAAGGACGTATTGATGGCGGGAGCGCAGAACCAGGTCAGCGGCGAGGACTTCTTCTCCTCGCTGCAGGCTGCTTCCGCCGTGGCGGCACGCGACCCGGACATGCTGAAAGAAGCCGAGACCCTCGGCAAATCCGGCCTGGCTCCCAGTTTCCTTGAGGGA
>JAFZPK010000159.1 GCA_017552515.1 Deltaproteobacteria bacterium
GAGGCCCATGGCGCTCTCCGCGTTGGTGGCGGCGACCGTCTCATAGGTCAGCGCGCCAACGACGCTCAGCCGCAGCCAGGGCAGCGGGATGCCCAGGTCCTTCGACAGCGTCATGACGCCGATGACGATGGCGACGGCGGGCGCGATGGTGAAGACCGCCGCCGTGGACATGGTCTTTTTCAGCTTCACGGGGTCCATGCCCAGCTCCTTGCCCCGCCGCAGCGCCTTGCGCAGGAAAAAGAACGACTGCGCCAGCACCGCCAGAATGAGGACGCTCACCAGAAGGAAAATGACGGGACTGTTGACGGAGAATTCCAATGTCGATCCCTCCCAATTTCTGTTGTTTCAAGGCTCGGGTTTTCAAAGATGACTTGACAGGATAATCATACCATGACCGCAGGTAGATGACAACAAAAAACCTCTTTACCATGATTTTGGGAGCGTGTCTATCCCACGCATTCAATCGGGCCGGTGGTCTTCGCTTTTTTGGAGATTGTCAAAGAAAAATGATGACAAGATTACTCTCTGTTTATGTCACGGGTGACGTGAACAAAGGTTTCTCATTTTATCTTGACATCGCTGCTCCAAAATATTATAACTCTAACAGTTAGAAATCTAATTATATGGGGCAGGTGCGAAAGATGAAGTTTCACTATTTGCTGATGGCCGATTTCACCATGCAGCAAAAGCTGCTCATGCGGCGGCTGAAGGACACGGGACTGACCTCCGGGCAGCCCAAAGTTTTGGCGTTTTTAAGCGAGTGCAACGGTGCCAGCCAGGCGGAGATCGCGAAGGCCTGCTTTTTGGAGGCTGCGACCGTGACCTCCGTCATCGACGGGATGGTCCGGCAGGGTCTGGTCGATCGAAGGAGAGATGACCGCCGAACATACCAGATCTGGCTGACCGACAAGGGGGCCGCGCTGGCCGCGCAGGTCAATGCCGAGTTCCTTTCCCTTGAGAAAGTGGCATTCAGCCGGATCAGAGAGGCGGACGCCGCGGCGCTGCAACGTCTGCTGGCAGAGGTTTATTCGGCGCTGGAGCAGCAGTACAGTACACAGCGCCTGGTGGATTCCGAAGCATCAGGGGAGGTGCGGTGATGAGGCAAAGTAACGACAGCCAGGGAAAAGCGCGCAAAGCGTGGCTAATTGTGGTGGAGGGGATTGCTTCCAACCTGCTTTTCGGTTCCCTGTTTGTATGGTCGATCCTGCGCAATCCGTTTCTGGCGCTGTTTCCCGATTGGAATGACGGGATGCTTTCCACGATTTTCGGCATCCACAATCTCTTTATTTGCAGTGGCATTTTGCTGGGCGGGCAACTGTGCCGACGCCTGCCCTCCCGGCGGGTGTATCTGCTCTTTGCCATCCTGGCTTTTGTTGGAATGGCGGGCTTTGCGTTCCTGCCCGTTGACCGTCCTGGCCTGGCCTTTGCAATGGCGTTCATTCTGTTCTGTGTTTTCACAGCCACCGGGGTCGGGATTGGGATCAACGTCGTCCAGTCGACGACGATCCCATGGTTTCCGCAGCACAGCGGTGCGATCTCCGGCGCACTCTATATGGCGCTGGGCGTGTCCTCGGTCCTTCTGGCGGCACTCGCACAGAAGCTTTTGCCGCTGATCGGCGTGCGCTATGTCATGCCTGTCTTCGGCGGAATCATCCTGATCGTGGCGCTGCTGGTGCTGTGCGACAGAAGCAGTATTCTTCCGCCTTCGGCGTCATCAGAGACTGCAGAAGCAGCGGAAGGTCTGCGCACGCGGCAGATGCTCCGATCCCCCGCCTTTTGGGTGCTGATCCTCTGGAACATCTGTCTGCGGACAGCAGGGCTGACCCTGCTCGACCATGCGGCCAGTATGGCCGCGGCCTTCGGTGGCACCGCGCTTGTGGCGATGCTGATCGCGCCGGCCAATGGCCTCGGCTGCATTTGCGTCGGCACCGCGATGGACAAGATCGGCATGAAATGGATCATGGCCATCGGCGCGGCAGTCATGATCGCCGGCGGTGTACTGCTCTGCATCGGCACCCTGGGCGGTGGTACCGCGCTGATCTTTGCAGGGCTGCTGCTCGGCGGCTTTGCCTACGGCGGATCCAGCAGCTCCTATGCCGCGTCGATCAAGAACCGATTCGGCAGCCGGTATTATACGCAAAACTTCGCCGTGTCCAACCTCGCCATGGGCTGCGCAGCGCTGTTGGAATCCACTTCCGGCTCCGTGTTGGATGCCAGCGGCAGCTATTTTATTGTGATGCTCATTGTGCTGGTCCTGGCCGTGCTTGCCTTTGTGATCTCCCTGTTTACCGGAAAGGCAAAGCTCTGACCGCGTTAATTTCGTGTATGATTATGATCCAATCACAATTTCAACCGCACAAAAAGATGCGCAAGGTTGATGGCACAAATTGTGGCACAGAATAAAAAAACCCTTGGAAACACAAGGCTTCCAAGGATTTTGGCATGTGCGACCAAAATTGATAGCAGGCTCAAATCGTTGAATATCAATGCTTTCAACCATTTATGGCCGCGTCAGATCCCAGAAAAACCGACCTCTTTTTGCTGTTTCCCTAAGATAGGATAAGACCGAAATTGATAGTTGTTATTTTGTATAGAAAAGTACCGCAAACCA
Source organism: Deltaproteobacteria bacterium (assembly GCA_017552515.1). Lineage (GTDB taxonomy): Bacteria > Desulfobacterota > Desulfuromonadia > Desulfuromonadales > JAAYDE01 > RGIG7977. The sequence goes on from JAFZPK010000159.1 coordinate 2,612, forward strand.
TTGATTTACGGTACTTTCTGGCGTCCGCGAGAGGACTTGAACCTCCGGCCTGCCGCTTAGGAGCGAATTTCGCGGAAGGTGCACCTTCCGCCTTTGAGTTCCGTTGAGTCTCGAAAAGTCTTGTTTTATAAGGGCTCCGAGACTTTTTCTGTCTAATCGCGACCCACTGAGACCAGCTGAGCCATGCTGTTTCGATTAGCAGAAATATTAGATATTGCTAAAATCGGTGGGCAGAAGAATAATGTCGTTTGGCACTGCATCCCTGAGTTAGATAAACCAGAATATGTCGAGTTAATCCTCATTCATGTCCATTCTTTTATAAGTCCTTCCCGGCCCTGAAATCTTCGATTTGGCAAAACCTCAAATCA
>JAFZPK010000160.1 GCA_017552515.1 Deltaproteobacteria bacterium
CACGCTCACCGGTTTTTCATTGACAAAAACGTCCATTGCACACCTTCTGCTTTCCCCCAAAACGGGTATGCAGCCTCTGCAAAAAACAAAGGCCGCGGAAAGCGGCCCTGATACAACTCCTATCACGCATAACGCACAGCGGATACGCGTTTTGTTGCCACTTCCCTTCGCCGGCATTACCCGGATCAGGTTCGATGGGTTATCCCTTCTTCAGGGATTCTCAGTAAAAACTCCCCAAGGCATTTCTCTCTTCAATTTTTCCACAAAATTAACAGGTTGCCGGAAATGTGTCAATTCATTCCCGCAATCCTGAAGGTCACCCGCCTTTCATTGAGCTTTTGCCATGCTTTTCCGCAATGCCAATATTGTTTGGAACGCCGGCTTTCAACTGGGGCGCATAGGATTTGACCACCGCGCGGAAATCCGCAATTTTCCGCGACGGAACCGGATCGGCGTAAATGGTCTTGACGGAAAGCGGATCAATAGGCACGCCGTTGCGGTACATACGGAAATCAAGATGCGGCCCGGTGGCAATACCGGTCGATCCCACCCTGCCAATCATCCTGCCCTGGGGTACATGTCCTCCCACACTGAGCCCCGGCGCAAAACTGCTCATGTGGTTGTACAGCGTCTCCATGCCGTTGTTGTGGCGAATCCGGACGAACTTGCCGCTGAACCGGTTGTACCCCCGTTGCAGCACCACACCAGATGCCACGGAATGAATCGGCGTTCCTCTTGGAGCCGCGTAGTCCACGCCGGTATGAGGACGATAACGTCTCAGCACCGGATGAAAACGCCGGTAGGTAAAACGGGAGGATATGCGCATATAAGCAAGAGGAGCCCGTAAAAACCCTTTTTGCAGACTTTTGCCGTTTTCGTCGAAGTAGCCGAACACACCCTTGCTGGTTTCATACCTGTAGGCCTTATACGTGGTGCCCTGATTGACAATTTCCGCAGCCAGTATCTTGCCATAGCCAACGAACTTGTCCTTGCGAAACCGTTTTTCCACAACAACGCTGAAGGAATCTCCCGCACGGATATCGCGAAGGAAATCGACATCCCAAGCGAAAATTCCCGCTACCCTGCTGGCCAGTTCCCGGGATTCTCCGGCGCTGGCCACCGCACCGGACAGGCTGGAGCGGATGTTCACACGCACGGCCTGAATTCTCACCTCGCAGGGAATCTTTTCGCGTTTGACCACAAAATCTTTCTTCCCACGTGTGATGATAAGCTGATCCTTGTCGTCGATCTCATAGACGAAACGGCTGAAAAGCCCCTTGTCGATATGAAACTTGTAGGGCTGCCCCCCCTGCATCCGTCCCAGGGGGAAGACAGGGCGGCATTTATCCGCAATTTTGATGACCTCCGCCGTTGAAAGATACTTTGTCAACAGGGTGGTAAAGGTTTCTTCAGGATTGATAATGCCTGTCACTACTTCATCAGCGGTGGACGCGGCCTCTTCCGCTGCCGAAAACAGGGGATCCCGCTCCATTTCCGCCTCTTTCGGCAAGCCCTCATCTCCAGCCAAAAACGGATTCTCCTCCGGTAAGACCAAAGAGGAGGAATCCGGCCGGGTTTCCTCTCGCGCCTCATAGCCGGTATCAACCGGCGCCATTTCCAGGGTGGTCCACAGGAGAATCGCCACAATCCCCGCCACCATCCCCAGACCTTCCAGGATCGTTCTCCCGCTTATCTTTTTCGTCTTGGGCTGAAACTGTCCAGCCCGTTCCCGGGGTGATCTATAGTCGATAAACATACATTCACTCCGTTGGTTGGTTACAGCTCGTTAATAGTCAGTACCTCGCCCTCCAGTTCCTCGTTGGCATGGAGCAGCATTTCCCGGCTGGACAACACGCCGACGGCGCTTTGTTCCCACTGTTTGACCAGATAACGCGTGGCAAGATCACACAAGGCGTTCCGCGTCACTGCCAGCATTCCGGCTCGAAAATCCTTGCGCATTTTGGGCGAAATGCCTGCCAAATGCCGCAGAACTTCCCGATTGCTTCGCCCTTCCGGAGGAAGCGGCCGATCCAGATCGCTGAAGGCGCCCAAAATGGATTCCTCAACATCCCGCTCCTCAAAATCACCAGATGCGGCCCATTCCGCAGCCCGCCGGTAATCACGCAAGGTTCCGGCCAGCCTCGGATCGCGGTAGGAAGCCATTGCAAACACGCCGGTTCCCGGATCGAACGAGGCAAGTCCACCATATGCGCCGCCTTTTTCCCTGATTTCGCGATGCAGAAAACGGCTGCGCAGCAACTTGGCCAGCACCAGCAACCCGGCGCAATCCTCATGCTCCAGGGTAACGGCTGGCCATACCCGCGCCACGTAGGAAACCGCCGCCGGTATGGCTACTCCCGTAGCCCGCGGTGCCGAAGGCGCCGCCCCGGAAAGGCACCGGGCGCCATTGCCGCATCCCGCATGATCCTTTGTCAGAATGGACAAACTGTCAAGCAGCATGGGCAAATCACCCGGAGATGCTAAAACAGAATACTGGATACTTCCATTCTCCGCCAGAAAAATTTTCAGTTCCTCAAGACGCGCTTCGAAATCCGCCCAGCCCGAATCATCCGACCCGGCCAGCGCGCAAACCTGACGAATGAAGCCAATGCCGGACCATTCCTCCCTCCTCTGGTCGGCCTCGCTCAAAGAAGCAGCCGCAAGCCGCATCGCATAGCGGTGGCCAGAGTCGGCAACCGAGTTGACCAGCGACACCTTCAGTTGGTTCAGCAGGGTCGCAAGCCGTTTGCGATCCCGGAAATCTGGTGCATACAGCAGATCCCTCAATATTTGAAACATCTCCTTCTGATTGCGCATCAGCGCCTTGCCACTGACGGACAGCAGCAAGCGATGATCACGAAGGCCGGAAGGAGCGCCCAGCACCAGAGGCACGGCCGAGACCCCGCCGGTTGCGGCGGCAATCCGCCGGGCCATGGTCAGATAATCGTCCCCGCCCGCGCCGACACGAGTCAGCAGAAACGAAAAGACCGGCACATAGGCGCGCACATGCTCCGGGACATTTGCCAAATCCAGCCAGGATCCAAAATAGCCAATGCCGTTGGTCGAAAGCTCAAAACCAAAGAGCGGCGCGCCGTTGTGCGTCATGCTCTTCCAGGGGGTGGCCTTCTCCTCGGCGGGAATGTCCTCCAGACATAAGCTCGGCAGGCAGGAAACATCATCGGCGTCTTCCTGAAAATCACGGAGTTCCTGCGCTTCGGCGACCAGTTGCTGGCATTCCTCCGGTGAAAGCGCCGCCAGCTTTTCCCGCATGACTGTAGCAATCGCGGTGTTCTGGCGTTCCTCCTCCTTTGGATCCGGCTTGAGCAGCAGCGAAACCCGGTGGGGATTGTCCAGCAAATGCTTACGGATCAGACTTTCGAAAAAGCCATTTTCCATCTCGCGGCGAATCGTTTCGATATGTTCGTCAAAACGTAAGGAAGCCAGGGGATCGTCGCAGTGCATCCACGTACCGACCAGGCGCATCAGCAGCTGCAGCCCGTAGGGTTCGCCGCCGCCAATTTCGCGGTGGGCGAGCTCCAGCTGATGGATGGCGGATTCGACGCGTTCCCGCTCAAAACCGGCGGCGGCCGTCTTTTCCAGCGTCTCCAGTATCAGTTTTTCCAAATCGCCTGCCTGCCCGGGATCGGTTCCCTCCAGACCGGCGGCGAAAAAAGTTTCGCGATTTTCGTCGTGATAGCCGGAACCGGGGCAGATTCCTTCTCCCAGCCGGGAATCGATCAGCGCCTTGCGCAAAGGTGCGGCAGCATCTCCCAAAAGCAGCTCGGAAAGCAGGGACAGGCCCAGCCCTTCAAGCTGATCCTCAATCGGATTGGTCAACCAGCCCATAAGCAAAAGCGCGCGCCGCTCCAAGGGCTGGTCAGCCTCCAGTGCAAAGCTTTTTTCCACATGCCTGGGGCTGGAAAAGCGCTGCTCCAGCGGAACGGCGCTTTGAACCGTCTGGGCACCGAAATGGCGCAGCACCCGCTCATGGACCAGCTCCAGCGTCTCCCCCAGCGGGAAACTGCCATAGGAGTAGAACAAGGCGTTGCTGGGATGATAGTAGGTGTCATGAAACTGTCTCAGTTCCTCCCAGGTAAGGTCGAGAATGGCGTCGGGCTCCCCGCCGGAGTTCCAGCCATAGGTGGTCGTTGGATACAATGCCTCGGTCAGCCGGTAATAGGCCAGCGTGGCCGGATTGGAAAGCGCGCCTTTCATTTCGTTGTAGACCACACCCTTTGGAAGCAGCGTTTTCCCGCCGTCCAGCTCAAAGCGGATCCCCTCCTGGTGAAAATCGGTGCGCCGCAGAAGCGGAAAGAAGGCCGCATCGAGATACACCTCCATCAGATTATGGAAATCCTTGCGGTTCTGGGTGGCAAAGGGATAAAAGGTCCAGTCGCTGGCGGTCAGGGCATTCATAAACGTGTTGAGACTGCGGTTCAGCATGGAAAAAAAAATGTCCCGCACCGGGTAGCGCCGGGAACCGCACAGCGTCGTGTGTTCGAGAATATGAGCCACACCGCTGGAATTGAGGGGCGTGGTGCGAAATCCGACGCCGAACACGTTTTCCTGGTCGTCATTGGCCAGATGCACGAAACGCGCGCCGGTCGCTTTGTGCCGCAGCTGATGCAGCGTCAGGCGGAGATCCTTCAATTCGGTTACGCGCTCGGTAACAAATCCTGAATGTTCTGTGGGCATGGGCATCAATCCTTCCCTTCCAAAGAGAGACAAGCGCCTTGATGGCGGTTCATGGTGGTACCGGCTTTCCCAACTAACGGGAACAGGAACGGCTCATTAATCTTTGTCTATCCTAAAATATTCCTGTCATCACGTCCATGCCCCATATTCGCAAAAAGGTGCCCAACGATGGCAGGGAAATGGCCACAGTGTGGCGGGACATTGACAGTCCACGATAAAAATGGTTTATTTAGGGGAGTTAGCAAAAAAATGTAACGATGTGGGAAAAGTTCTCTCTTTCTCAAAGGGGGGCTCTATGGAGAAATGCCCGGTCTGTGGTGAGCAGACAAAAGGAAAATACTGGTGCGGCAACTGCAAAACCGTTTTTGTCTGTCCGGCGCCCAACTGCGGCTTTTCCATCAAAAAACCGGGAACGGAGGAGTGCCCGCGCTGCGGACTGCTGTTTGCAGACTACATGGAGAAGCGCAAGATGTACAAACGCTGCTCCAAGTGCAAAAAAAAGCAGGGACTTGCGGAAATGCAATGCCGCTACTGCCGGCACTGGTTCAACTGCCCGGTCTGCGGACACCGCATCACCACCACCAGCGCGTTCAGCTGTCCCCACTGCGGAAACAATCTCTTCAAGTAAGCTCCTTCTTTCAAGCGGACCGGAGGATGTTTCCCATATAAGTCATCGCGCTGTTTGGGAGAAACGCCGCCGGTTCAGCAAAGACAACAGTGGCAGGGTAGCTCAGCGGTTAGAGCAAGTTGTCTACAAATGGCTCATGTTCCGTGAACCCAACAGCAAATCTCATTTCAACTTGGTCGCCGGTTCGAATCCGGCCCCTGCCTTCAATTTTGCGCAGGGTTCTGCGCAGCAATTTTTAATCACTATCCATGTATGCCATGGATGAAACGGTTCCATCCCGCAACGGGGCATGCACAAGGAGGGCAGCATGAATTTCGC
>JAFZPK010000161.1 GCA_017552515.1 Deltaproteobacteria bacterium
GCAATATCTTCGGAACGCGGCGACACCAACGGATATTCATGAATTTCCAGACCAACGCCATGACCCAAACCATGTCCAAAAAACTCGCCATACCCCTTTTCGCGGATAAAGTCACGGGCAATGGCATCCACTTCTTTCAATGGCCGTCCCGGGCATACACCTTTTCTGGCGCGATCATGCGCTTCCCGAACAATATCGTAAACCTCCAGCAGTTCTCCGGACGGCTCCCCCAAAGCCAGAGTCAGGGTTTCATCACAGTGATACCCGTGAAGCCGTCCGCCAAAATCTATGGTTACAAATTCTCCCGACGCGATAAACTTGTCGGAGGCCACCCCATGCGGCATGGCGCCCCGGTTCCCGGAAGCAACGATAAAATCGAAGGCCTTTTCCTCTCCGCCCAATCTTTTTATGGCAAACTCCAGCTCGATCGCCAAACGCCGTTCCGACAATCCAGCGTGAATCAAGCTTTCGATTTCCGCGAAAGCTCCGGCATTGATACGGGCAGCCTTGCGAATACATTCGATTTCGGCCGGGGTTTTGATGCCACGCAACGCGCGCAATTCTTTCTTCAGCGCCACCCACTCAACATCCCCGGTTTCAAGTTTGGCCAACCGGGAAACCACCATGTATTCCGCCTCAAAACCGACTCTCTGCATCCCTTCCCGCTTCAGCAGATGCGCGGCGCTTTCTTCTGCGCCCCTGCATTCTTCCACCACAACGTTTTGGGTTTCTTCCTGCGCCTGAAGTGTATAACGGGAATCAACCAGCAGCCAGGCATCCTTTTCGGCGCTTATTATCAACACGCCTTCCGTACCGGAAAAACCGCACAGGTAGCGAATATTGGGAGGATGAACCAGCAACACGGCATCCAGACCGCATTGGCGAAGTATGTGACGCAACTTTTCATGCCGTTTGGACATCATCTTTTCCTTCTCCTCCCGCTGCTTTGAGTACCGCCACCAATCCATACAAGGCCGCCGTGTAGCTCTTTGCTCCCAAACCGCAGATCTGTCCCAAAACGACCGGCGCCAGCATCGATTCGGAACGAAACGGTTCACGGGCATGGATATTTGAAATATGCACCTCAATTGTAGGAAGTGCCACGCCCGCGATGGCGTCCCGCAAGGCAATGCTCGTGTGGGTATAGGCGCCGGCGTTGATAATGATGCCGGCTATCCCGTTCTCCCGTGCCGCATGAATTTCATCCAGCAAGACGCCTTCATGATTGGACTGAAGAAATTCCAGCGTCACATCCAGTTCAACCGCCAATTCCCGCAATTCGCGTTCAATATCCGCAAGCGTCATACGGCCGTAAATCTTGGGTTCGCGCCGCCCCAGAAGGTTGAGATTGGGGCCATTGATGACCAGTATTTTCATGAATCAAGCTCTTCCAGTATTTTAATCCGATCCCGACGCATCACATAGCGTCCCTTGCCCAGATTGCCATCCGCGGCAAAAACCAACGCAAGAAAATGATCGGCATCCACGGTACGCATCAGAATACCCTGTTTTTCAGTCGCCAGACTTACCTCTTCCAATTCGCCAATTTCCAGTATTCCCACCGCTTTTTTCATCTCTTTCAGGACGCCGGCCATTTCCACCGCCACCTGGTCAGGATGCACTGTTTCACTTTCCCGGACATACTGCTCCACTGGAATACCGTCGGATCCTACAAGGATTGCTCCAATACATCCTTCCGTTTCATGGATCATGGAAGCCAAAATTTCTTTGAACATATTCCTTTCTCTCTCTTATGGCGACAAGCCACAGATTCAATATCCTGACAAGCTCCGATGTGTTTCCGGAATCCACGTTTTGCTCTTCGGCAAAAGGAGAAGGGCGTCCCAACTGGGCGGCCAGTTCCATGATTCTCTTTTTCAAATCACTGTTACCGGGCGATTCCCGCAGCAACTTCTCATACATTGCCAGCCCCCGGGCGGCATGTCCCTGACGAACCAGAAGTTCCGCAATGGTCACCGTTGCAAACGGGATATCATCAACATCATTTTCCACATTCTTCATTTCCCGTCCTCCGATGAAGCATTATACCCCAATAACCGGCTTTCATTCCCCGTAATAAATGAAATGCCTTTGAATATCCTGCAACAGTTCAACCGTCAATCTCAATCATCCCGACAATTCGCTGAACAATTTCCGAAACCTGATATGCATCGGTATCCACAATGATATCGGCCTCTTCGTAAAATCTGCATCGTGTTTCCAACAGAGCCGCAAAATGTTCACGATCTCGAGCAAGGGGGCGGGCCGTGTTTTGGGCAACCCGCTGCTGCAAGGTCTCCAGCCGGGCACGCAGATAGATCACGGTTCCTGCCTGCTTCAACAAAATTCGATTTTCCGCCCGTATGACCGCTCCGCCGCCCGTCGCCACCACCGTCTTGCGAAGCAAGGCCATTTTGCGCAACTGGGCGCTTTCCAAATCCCGGAAAAACGCTTCACCCTCCCGGGCAAATATTTCCTTGATGGCGCATCCTGCGGAAGCCTCTATCAAGGAATCCAGATCGACAAAATTCCAATGCAGATACCTGGCCAGCATCCGGCCCACCGTGCTTTTGCCGGCACCCATAAAACCGATCAGGATGATATTCTTCTCCATCATCTCCACCATCATTTTACAGCTGGGCCGTATACTCACGAAACTTCTGAACGCTGGCTTCGAGATCCTCCATGGTATCACCGCCAAACTTTTCCAGTACCGCATTGGCGATTTCTATGGCCACTACCGCCTCGGCCACTACCGCCGCCGCAGGCACCGCGCAGACATCCGAACGTTCCTTCGACGCCTCATGGGGCGCTCCACTGACAATATCCACGGTGCGCAAAGGCTGACGCAGGGTGGGTATCGGCTTCATCGCCCCCCGTATCACCAAAGGTTCTCCGGTCGTCATGCCGCCCTCCAGGCCGCCGGCATTGTTGGTAAAACGGAAGAATCCCCGTCCGGCTTCACGGCCAATTTCGTCATGAACCTTGCTGCCCGGCAAACGGGCCGCATCAAAACCAAGACCGATCTCCACCCCCTTAAAAGCCTGAATACTCATAACCGCAGCCGCCAGCCTGGCATCCAACCGCCGATCCCACTGGATATGACTGCCCAAACCCACCGGAAGCCCCAGCACCACGACTTCGACGACCCCGCCCA
>JAFZPK010000162.1 GCA_017552515.1 Deltaproteobacteria bacterium
CCAGAAAGAAGTGCTGTCCAGGCACCGGCGGTATCAGCGGCTCCTGCCGCCCAAACACCGCCAACACCTGCACCGAAGGCACCTGTGGCTGGTCAGCCAACGCCAGCAAAACCATCAACACAACCCAAAAGTTTCGAGTATCACGCACCAACACGAAAGGATTTTGAAGAGCTATTCAAAGAGAAAAAGGAGTAAACATGGCTAAAATTCATGTATTTTTGCAAGGTAAAGGCGGCGTTGGAAAATCTTTTTGCGCGACCATGTTGGCGCAATACCTAATGGATCACGATCGTACCGTGATTTGCATCGACACTGATCCTGTCAACATGACATTTGCCAACTATCCACGGTTTGAGGCAATCCAGATAGATTTGATGACCGGGCAAAATATCGATCCACTGAAATTCGACCAAATCATCGAGCACATATCCACCACCGATGCTGAAAACATCATCATTGACAACGGCGCCTCAAGCTTTGTGACTTTTTCCAATTTCCTTCTGGAAAATACTATTCCGGCAATGCTCACTGAAGAGGGGCACCAAATACTTCTGCACACCATCATCACCGGCGGCACAGGTCAGTATGATACGGTATACGGTTTTGTTTCCCTGGCCCAACAGTTTGAAGGAACGTTGTTATACGTCTGGTTGAATCCATATTTGGGAAACATAGAGCATGAAGGAAAGCCGTTTACAGAATTCAAACCCTACCTGGACAACGCAAACCGGGTTGCCGGAATCATAGAAATTCCCGCTTTTTCCCCTGAGACTTTTGGGGCCAATTTCACGGAAATGTTGAAAAGCAGAAAAACCTTTGCCGAGGCCACCGCTCCAGAAGTCCAGTTGCCCATTATGACCAAGCACCGCCTGAAAATGATCCAGAAACGTATTTACGATGCCATCGCCCTTTGCCCGGAGATTTGATTGAACATCCGGACGCATATGCTGGATTGATTAAGGGAATGACTCATCGCAATTCAAATTGGCAAAAGAAGCAAGAACGCCGGTAACTCATCTGTCAATCTCAAGACTTCGTCCGAGGCCAGCTTGATTGCTGGCCTCGTTGACTCTGGCCTGTTCCTGTTTCAAACGGGTATTCTTCCCTCCCCCTCCGTCAGTCGCTCGTTCCACCGGCCACACCATTTCGGGCAGTCCTTCCCGCAGATCCACATATCCAGGAACGGGCAAAACGCCACCAAACCGCGCCGCCGTTTCTTCTCCAGTTCGTCGAGGAACTCTTCCAGCGTGAGGCACCCGCCAGAAGGTTGAGGCGATTTCCAACTCTTGCAGGGCTGCAACGCCGCCAGAATCTCCCGCCGATACCTGCACCCGTGCCGCCAGCATCTCCACTCAATATCGACAAGCGCTCCTGAAACCGCCCTGGGAAGCTGTCCAGGGGAAAATGCCCACAGCTTTTCAAAGCCCGGCCTCACTGCCCATACCACTTGACCGGATTTATCCAGGGAAAGATCCAGGCCGGCGGCCCGAAACCATGCAAGATGGAAGTTCTTCCAGTAGTGCCGCTCCCGTTCCCTTGCCCTTAGCTCTTGTAGGATCTCTCGCTCGTGTTCCTGGCAATACTGGCGGCACTTCTCCCGGCGTATCTCTTCCAGCTTCTCCAGCCCCATCACTTCAAAGGATGCACCCGCCAGGAAAGGAACAAGGCCCGCCCTGCGCAAGAAGGACAGAGGGGAAGGCGTTTTTAATTTTGAAACTATATTCCTGGAATACCTGGAATCCCTAGAATTGCCCCTGCCTTTGTCCTGTGGAACAGCCCCGTTTAATTCTGAATTATATCCCTGGAATACCTGGAATCCCTAGAATTGCCTTCTTCCCTCCCTTCAGAATGAATTCTAGGGATTGTAGGGATTCTAGGTATATGGTTTTCATTTTCGCGCCGGTTCCCAAAAGTTTCCCACAATCCCATAGGATCACCCCTTCAAAGCCTTTGGATTGACAAGGTAGCTTGCCGCCGGTTTCTGTCCCGGCCCCGGTCGATCTTCTGCGGGGATTTCATAGATATAGAAACGTTCCGTCAGTTCCGCCAGGGCTTCTTTCAACTGCTGCATATGGTGGAAGGTTCCTCTCAGGGCTTGCCAGACTTCCTGCGTCGTAAATCTCCCAGCATGTTTCCGTTGTATCCATCCATGGACCTTTTTCGCACCTTCAAGCGTTTCGTCCGTGCCCATCAGCGCATAGGCGGCTTTGGCGTGTTCCGTCAGGAATGCTCCCATCTGGCAGGCAAGCTCCATGGTCTCCCGCATGATCTTTTTCCGCCATGGTTCGGCTTGCGAAACCAGATGGAAAAGCCCCGCCAACCTCGCCACATATCCGGCCAGCTTGCCGCCCCAATCCGTCATCCCGTCAAATTCGCCATCTTCGGCGAGTTCCTTTTCCAGTTCTCCGGAGAAATCCAGCCAGGCACGGTAAGCTTCCTCCGAAAGTTCCAGCGTTTGAGGCTGTGGCCGGTCCTTGCCCCAGGACGTTGGCAGCAACGCTTTCAATGTGCTGTTGAACAAATTCTTCACCGCTTCGTTCATCGGTTCCGGCTCCACTTTGCGCCGTCCCAGAATGCTTTCAGGAAGGAAGTAGAGAAAGCGGCCATCCAGGCCACGCCCCCGGAATGCCTTGGATGCTGCACGGTTCACCATGGTGAATGGCTGTGTTGTAAGTCCCATAACTAATGCCGGATGCTCAAGCAGGATGGATTCTGAATGCCTGCGATCCACTCGGTAAGATTCCCGGCACCATGCTTTCAGGAACAGATCCATATTGGGGACGCCCCTGTTGTACATGCCCGCCAGAATATCGAAGATCCCGCCCTCGGCGGAAAGAATGGCCATGCACTCGCCTTGCTCCGCCATAAGCGCCGCAAGTGCCTCCGGTGTTACGCTGTCCGTCAAAAGTCTTGGCGGATAGATTTCCTCCGGCATCTGGGCTTCAAGCTCATCGATCTCACCTTGTATCCGGTCCCTGTCTTCTTTTTCCGCTCTGGCAAATTCCGTCCGCTTGTGGTCGATCGCCTTCTCCAATGATTTTCTCTGGCTGTTGGCCTTCTTGATCTCTGGTCCAAGCTGTTCGGCCATAGCCTTTTCCCATTCGATCAGGGGTTCCATCACTGCGGAACAGACAGCGGACTTTCTGTTGGCAGGTTCAAGCGGGCAAAGCGTGTACAGGATAAGCGGCTCCCTGTACCCGGATTGGATTTCCACCTCATAACCTGCTACAGCAGCAGTAGACAAAGCCGCAAGCGACATGGAAGCGGCCAGCTCAAGCGGAACCTGTTTTGCCTCCGCCAGCGCCGCACAATACTCATCAAGCACGGGGGGAAGCATATCCGGAGTCATCTTTGGCAAACTCATTGCGGAAAACGACACCGGTTCAGAGAATTCAAAGCCATCTTCTCCCGGTTTGGGTTCATCATTCATTCCCGCCGTTACTGCCGCACCAGAGCCCGGCTTTACTGGTGCGCTTCGTGGTTCCGCCTTACTCCAGGCGCTCTTCATTGTGGCCTGTATCTCCCCAGAAGAAAGCCCCGTTTCCCTCGCCGCCTCTTCAAAGGCACTCCAAACCGCGTTGCCGTCTTTGAGTTCACCGCTCTTGACCAACCCGGCGATCTTGAAAACCGCCGTGTTCAAGGTGGAATTCCGCGCCCCCTTTGGCGCGTTCCGTACCACCTCCAGTTCATCGGCGAGCGCCTTACGGCCATATGCTGTACCGCCTCCACCCGCCAGCATTCCGGCTCCTGGCGTCGCCGTCCGCACTGGCTCGACTTCCTTTTTCCTTGTAACAAGCTCCAGCAGCCAGGAAGGCGCCTCTGCTATCTTCTGTGAAGGATCCTCCCACTTATACGCTTTGCCGATATCCAGATTCACAGAAGACGGCCCAATGACATAGCCTCCGGTCCCTCGTGTCTCCACACCCGGCAAGGGGCATGAAGCCCCCTGTCTGTTCCGGATATCCACGCCATCAGACGGCATTCTGAAATACAGGTGTGAACCGCCGCCCGCCGTCCTTACGGTCAGCGTTTGCGGAAACTCGTACCCATGCTCGATGCAGTACCGCTTGAAATTCTCCACACCGTCCACGCCTTCACTGTGCCCGCGATCCAGATCCACCACCCAGAATCCGTTTGCCATGCCGGTCGGAAACCCCCACATGATGCAGTCATTTTCTTTGACCCACTGTGCAAGCTGGCAAGCGTCATTAGTGGCCACTGTCTGCCAGCGGTTGACCAATGGCATTTTCACCCGCTTTTCTTCGCTTTCGGTGTATGCCCTGCATGGAAAACGCTTCCAGGTGTAATACCCCTCCGGCATTGCCTCGCCCTGTTCCGGTGTCCCCTCTGAGGAAGCTGGCCGCACAAGCGGCCTAAAGGGATCAGGGACTTCCGTTTCCTCCTGAACTTCAACTGTTTGTGCCGGTTGTGCAACCGCCACTCCATAGGGATCATTTACCACATCAACAGAACTTGTTCCGTATCCAGGCATAACGCCCTCCCTAAAATAGAACAGGGACGATCCCTCGCCCCTGTTTTAAAAGTTCATGCATCCACTAAAACGATAAACACCGCCTTCGGTCTTGCACCACACCGCTCCAAGATGAAGAACACCGGCGGCAACCTTTAAACCCAGCTTCCGCGCCATGCTGGCAATTTTCCGCATGACAAGTGCCTTACTTGCATTCCAGCTCATTGCGAATCCTTCCCGCATTGGTGCCGCCGAGACATGAACAAACTTCACCATGGCAACACACACGCGCCTTGAAAAAAATAATCGGCAATCATTACAAGGATTTGTCTTTTAAGGGATCTTGACGGGAAGTGCATCTTCTGGATATTCTGGAACCCTGCTACGGGTTGAAGTGTTTTCTTCGAAGATGCACTTCCAGCCATCGAAAAGCTCTACTTTGGCGAGTAGGGCTTTTCTTTTTGGACCTCACCAATCAATCGCCTCACCTCCTTTGGTTTTAGGCAAGTGTTTATACTGCGTTTTCAGCGTACACCTTCTCCATTGCAGCCAGGACATCCGCTTTCTTCCACACCGAATAGCTCGGGGACAATCTTACCGGCCTTGGCAGCAAGCCTCTTTTCACCAGCTCATAGACGTGACTTGGTGAACACCGTAACAACGCCGCCACATCCAGCCGCCGCAAGTAAACCGCATCATCCAGAGACAATTTTTTGTAACTCGTGTGTCCATCTCCCTTTTTCGCCATATTCGGCCCTCCTTTCCCGTTTTTGCGTTAAATCGTCGTTTGCTGTCCTAGGATGGCAAAAGGGTAGCGTCATATTAAGCGAAACACAAGTGGTAATAAGGAAAATTTTTTCTACACAAAAGAATATTTCATTGGCGTATTTTGCACGCGTAAAATTAGCATATGCTACATGTATTGTTTCCTATCGATTTTACTACCTTTTTCTGTACTTAACTGCCAATAATTATCAATTGATAATTTCTCTACAGTTGTAGAACATTGTGTTCTGAACGCTGAGTTCTCTCTACAATATTTAAGTTGCAATAAGGAAGAAATAGGGAAGAAATGGGAGAATTCTAGGTATTCCAGGAATTCTAGGTATATGGTTTCAGATTTAAAAATCCGTTCTGTTGGTCGCAAAAGACACAACAGCAACAACGGGTATAAGAGCTGAAAATTATGCCTTCCTTCCGGCCCGCGCCTTGAGTCCGTCCAAGTAATCCCCCCAGCGTTGCATCATCTCGCGCCGCTCATCCTCATATTCAGCACGGCGATAAGCCGCCTGCACCTTGCTCTTCTGGCTGTGCGCAAGCTGTGCCTCGACAACATCGGGACGCTCTTTGAGCCGCTCGTTCAAAAGCGTCGATGCCGTGGAGCGGAAACCGTGCACAGTCATCGTCTCCCTGTCATACCCCATGCGCCGCAAGGCGTTCAAAAGGCACATGTCGGAAATGCA
>JAFZPK010000163.1 GCA_017552515.1 Deltaproteobacteria bacterium
CACCGCTACGGTTCGCATATCTTTCATACCTCATTGCCCGAGGTTTGGGAGTACATCAATCAGTTCGGAGAGTTCACCAGTTACCAGCATAAAGTCTTCATTACCTATAAAGATAAAGTCTATACCATGCCCATCAATCTGGGCACTATTAACGCCTACTATGGCAAGAATTTCCGACCTGCGGAAGCTGCAGCCTTTTTAAAGGAAGAAATCGCACGCGATTTTATCGCCAATCCCCAAAATTTGGAGGAAAAGGCCATATCCCTTATTGGCCGTCCCCTCTACGAGGCCTTTATCAAGGGCTATACCCACAAACAGTGGGAACACAACCCGCGTGAACTTCCGGCCTCCATCATCAATCGCCTGCCTTTCCGTACGACGTACAACAACAACTATTTCAACGATACGTGGCAGGGCGTTCCCAAAGATGGCTATTTCAGCATTTTCCAGCGCATGTTGGACAATCCTCTTATTACGGTGAAGCTCAACTGCGGTTACGAGAGCATAAGGGAGCAGATTCCCGCAGGTTGTACGGTAATTTACACTGGTATGCCCGACCAGTTGTTCCAGTATAAATATGGGGAGCTGGAATGGCGTTCCCTGCGTTTCGAATGGGAAACCTTGCCGGAACAGGATTATCAGGGAACGACCGTCATGAATTATGCTGATTTGGAGATGCCGTATACCCGCATCCACGAATTCAAACACTATCATCCGGAGCGGACAGTTCCGTTCCATTTGGACAAAACGATTATTTGCCGGGAATATCCGGCGACCTATCACAAGGGGGATGAGGCCTATTATCCGGTCAACAACGAACGCAACAACACATTATATACCCGGTATGCGGAGGAAGCGGCCAGGATTCCGGGATTGATTCTGGGCGGACGATTGGGAGCGTATCGTTATTGGGATATGGACAAGGCCATTGCCGATGCTCTGCATGTCTTTGAAACACGGATACGCCTGTAATAAGGGAAACATTCTACTGTTTGCAGAGCAGAAAACGGTTTTCTATGAAAACAGCCCCAGTCTTCTTATGAGGACTGGAGCTGTTGTTTTTTTAGCGGTTCAAAATGGCCGCTCTGTTTTTTCCTTTTGCCGTTTTATCCCAAAATAGATTTCAGATCCGCGTCCGGAGTTCTAATCGGCATGATGTTGAAATGCTCGGACATCCAGGCCAACGTCTTGGGCGAAATAAAGGCCGGCAGAGTGGGGCCGAGGCGGATGTCGCGGATGTTGAGGAAGAACAGGGCAAGGAGGATGCCTACTGCCTTTTGTTCGAACCAGGAGATGATCAGAGAGAGCGGCAGATCCAACGCCGAGCACTCAAAGGCGCGTGCCAGCGCATCCACTATCATGACGGCCGAATAGGTATCGTTGCACTGGCCAAGATCAATGAGGCGGGGAATGCCTTCAATATCTCCCAGATCCTGGTCGATAAAGCGGAATTTGCCGCAGCCCAGTGTCAGAACGATGCAGTCCTTGGGTACTTTTTCAACAAATTCGGTGTAGTACTTGCGCGTTTCTTCCGGACCATCGCAGCCGCCGACCAGGAAGAAATGACGGATCTTTCTTGCCCGGACCAGTTCGACAATCTTGCCGGCCACATTGGTGACAGCTTTCAGTCCGAAACCGGTGCTGAGGGTTTTGCCCGCCTTGTCCGCGGCAAAGCCTTCCAGCTGCTGCGCCTTGGCGATAACTGGCGCGTAGTCGCCTTCCGCAAGGTGCGCAACGCCGGGCCAGCCGGTCACGTCGATGGTGAAGATCCGGTCCTTGTAGGAATCCAGCGGCTTGATCAGGCAGTTGGTGGTCATGACGATGGCGCCCGGGAAAGCGGCGAATTCGTCCTGCTGGTTCTGCCAGGCGGTGCCATAGTGGCCACAGAAGTGGGCGTATTTGTGCAGTTCCGGATAACCGTGGGCAGGTAGCATTTCGCCGTGACTGTACACGTTGATGCCCGTGCCTTCGGTAGCCTTGAGGATCTCCGAGAGAATCTTTAGATCGTGCCCGGAAACCACGATGGCCTTGCCCGCCTTGACGCCGGTGGAAACCTGAACAGGAGCCGGATCGCCGAAGGTTTTGGTATTGGCTTCGTACAGGCACTGCATGGCGCGCAGGTTGGTTTCACCGCAGCGGCTGATGAGGTAGAACAGTGCTTCCAGATGCAGACCATCGTTCAGGGTGGACATGAGGCCTTCACTGATGAAGTCGTACACGTGGCTGTCTTCGAAACCCAGGGCGCTGGCGTGATGGGTATAAGCTGCGGCCCCTTTGAGACCGTAGATGAGCAGCTGCTTGAGCGCTTCCGCATCGGGATCCAGATCCGGATCGGGAGTGATGCTGCCCAGTTTTTCCCCCTGCTCGATCATTTCGGCAAGGGTTGCCGCCGGTTTGAAGTTGGCGGCTGCCAGACGGAAGATGTCCCGGCCACCGGCGTGGGTTACCTCTTTTTTGAGCTGCTCCCTCAGTTCCACGCATTCGTTGATCAGCTGCACGAAACGCTCCGGATCAAAGTTGACGTTGGTCAGCGTGCTGAAGAGCGCCTTGGCCATAAAGCGGTTGACCTTGATGTTGTTGCAGCTGTTGCGGGTAGCCTCCGTGGCTACCATCGACAGCCCGCGCAGGGCATAGATAAGCAGATCCTGCATGGCGGCGGTATCCGGCTGTTTTCCGCAGATTCCCGACTGGGTGCAGCCACGACCTTCAGCTGTTTGTTCGCATTGGTAACAAAACATGATTTTCTCCTTGGTTGGTGGTTAAGGTGCCCTTTATAGCACAAGAATAATCTTTTCCAAAAGCTTGCACGACTAGCGTATGCTGGATTGTTCGTTCAGCAGGCGGACATCCACATGGTTGTCGTAAACATCCACATCAATGAGTGGCGTGCCGTCCGCGATTCTGCGCAGGGCTTCTTGGGAAACCGATCCGTTGCGCAGGAAGTTCTCCAGCCTTTGCCGAGCTTGCGGGCTGGCAAAAGCGCAGTCGTCAGTGTCTTCCAGATCTTGCCGGTTGAATTTGTGAAAGTTGGCGCGATCCTGGCGGATAACCGCCGCCACGCTGGAAAGGTTGTAGCCGCTGACCAGGGACTGCCCCTGGCTGTTGAGTTTGTCCCATTCGGAGATTCGGGCGGTGTAGGTACACAGGTAACGATCGGCCAATGCGGAAGTAACGGAAAGTCCCGTCAGCAAAAGGACGAACACTACGATGTTTTTACACATGGAGCAACGAACCTTTCTTTAATTATCGAGGGGCTGCAATGGTGCTGCACGTTTCCAGCGTGCCATTTACCGGCATTCGTTGATCAGCAGTTCCGGGCGGTATTCAAAATGGACACTGTCGAAATGATACCATTTGCCGCCCCAGATGAAGCCATGCTTTTCAAAGATTCCGACAATTTTTTGCAGAATTGGATCCGTAAGCAGTTTTTGGGGATAGGCGCAGCGTTCTCCGTCCCGGCATCCCGACCAGCGCCAATACATGTTGAGGCCCTTGGGCAGATCAAAGTCGATGGTCATGCCATAGCTGTGCGGGCTTTTGCGTTGCGTTCCGGCGACCACACGGTAGTTGAAGGAGCCATTGGGCTTGGCCATGTAACGTTTCAGTTCCGGATATTGTGCCAGTTCGTGGCCTACAGCCTCCAACTTGAGGTTGGCCCCGTTGACGGATGTGAAGGGCAGCCGGGTTCCGGAAGGCGCCCAGAAAACTGGAACCAGCTGCCGGCGTACCTCCTCTGCGGAGTCGCCGTACATAATGTTGAAAAAGGCACTATTACGCATTCGTCCCGGATCGTAGTTAAAGACAGGGGCTTCGAAGCCCGATGGATAACGCTGTTCCAGTTGATCGTACAAACCGGCCTGATTCAGGCGTTTGTCAAAGTCCGGTTCGTTGGCTTTGGAGAGCGGAAGACGCTGTCCGCGTACCAAAATGGAGTGGGCATCCAGGGCTTTGACATTTTCTGGATAGGCGCTTTCCAGACAGCGTCCCACATCTTGCGCGGCTTGCACGGAGGTTGCCGAGATGGCCAGCGCAAAAACGATACTTGCAATACATGCTCTGCGCATGAAAAAATCCTTTCTTTTTCAAGACAAACTGTTGCCGCCTCATTTGTATTTGTGTAACGGTAAGTTAAACGTAGATACCGGAAACGGCGCACTTTGGCAAGAGCAGGGCGCAAGACCGCTGTTTCATCGTTTTTAGAATAGGGAAACGTGCATGAATATCTGGAAAACGTCGCTTATAACGCTGGTGCGGGAAACAGTGCGGGATGGCCTGAGTGCCAGCCTTGCCCTGTTTAAAGTGACGGTTCCGGTCAGCATTGTGGTCAAGCTGCTCAATGATGCCGGTTTCACCACGTTGCTGGGACAGGCGCTTGCTCCGGTCATGGAAGTGGTGGGGCTGCCTGGCAGTATGGGAATGGTCTGGGCAACCGGCATGGTGACCAATATCTACGGGGGGCTGGTGGTCTATGTGACTGTCGCGCCTCAGGAAGTGCTGACGGTTGCGCAGGTGACGGTACTGGGTGTCATGATGCTGGCGGCGCATTCGTTGCCGGTAGAACTGCGCATTGCCCGTATGGCGGGCATTCATTACAGCGTCATGCTGTCGGTTAGACTGGGAGGGGCCTTTCTTCTGGGAAGCCTGCTTCATCGTATCTATCTTGCGGGCGACTGGTTGAGCGGGCCGGTACGGATTCTGATGCCGCCCCTGGCAGCCCACACCTCGTGGGGGGACTGGGCCTTGCGTGAAGTACGTTCCATGGTGATCATCACTCTCATTATTACAGTCTTGATATTGCTCATGCGAATATTGGAAAGAAGCGGCCTGATGCGGTTGCTCTGCCGGATGCTGGAGCCTCCTCTGCGCTGGCTGGGGATGACGGTCAACGCCGCACCGGTTACGGTTATCGGCATGATGATGGGGGTCAGTTACGGTGGGGCCCTGATTCTTCAGGAGGCGCGTTCTGGACGAATGGACGCCCGCGACATCTTTCTTGCGCTGACACTTATGGGACTCTGTCACAGCCTGTTCGAGGATACGATGCTGATGGCCTTGATAGGAGGTCATCTTTCCGGTTTGCTGGTTGCCCGTCTGGGCTTTGCTCTTCTGGTCATTTTTCTTGCCGCGCGTCTCCTTCGCCGCATTCCGGAACAATTTTTCCGGCGTTTTATTTGTTCACCACCCAACTGAATTACTCTCTTTTTGACTGAAATCCTTTTTTCCCCCCACAAAGATATTTCTTTGCGAATTTTTTTCTCTGCGCATTTTCCTACTGTTTTTTCCTGAAAACCTTCAGGAACAAAAATCTGTCTGTTTTGGGTCATCCTCAAATTATCCGGCAAAAATTTTTGCCCAATTTTGGAAAATGAGGGGGAAGAAGTTCCTTTTATCAAACTATTTCAAATATTTATGAATGCATAGGGACCATATGGGCATGCTTGACACATTTTGACACTCCGGATATATTTCCCCCGAAAAGTGGGAAAAAGTGTCAACAAGTGCCAAAACAGGACAAAATCCATGGCGGACAGATATTTTCAGAGTGAATTTCGCAATGCGGTGGATGCCAAACGGCGTTTGAGCATTCCTGTGAAATTCCGCGAGGTTTTGCGCGAGGGTTTTGGCGACGAGACCGTGGTTGTGACACGGGGAGTCGATTCCCTGTGTGTTTATCCCGCTTCGGAATGGGCAAAGATCTGTGAAAGGTTTCATGCGGCGCCTGCGAATCCGGACAAAGAGAGAGTGAATCGGTTTAAGATTGCTCCGGCGGTGGAATGTGCTTTTGACGCGCAGGGGCGGATTCAACTGCCGCGGCCACTGGCGGATCACGCTGGTCTGGAAAAGGAAGTGGTCATTGTCGGGGCTTCCGAGAAGTTTGAAATCTGGAGCCTGGAACGGCATTTGGAGCAGACCCGCGAGACCCAGGAATTTTTGCGGGAGAATCCTGGAGTTCTGACCAGCTATGGGTTCTGAGTATCATCGTCCGGTTATGCCGCGCGAGGTATTGCGGATGTTGGCGCCGCGTTCGGGCGGTGTCTATCTGGATGCGACGGTGGGTGGTGGTGGCCATGCCCGGCTGATTTTGGAGGCAAGCGCGCCAGACGGTTTTCTGGTCGGCATGGATCGGGACGCCGAAGCTCTTGCAGCGGCTCAAGAAGTATTGGCGTCGTTTAGAGGGCGTTTCCGCCTTGTGCAGGGTTCCTTTTCCGAAATGGAGAATGCCTTGCGGGAAGCCGGAAAAACGGCCTGTGACGGCATCCTGATGGATTTGGGCGTTTCATCCCATCAGCTGGACGAGGGCAGACGCGGCTTTTCTTTCATGCGCAACGCACCGCTGGACATGCGTATGGATTGCCGTCAGGAAATGACGGCGCGGGAGGCGGTCAATACGCTTTCCGGTGAAGAACTGGAGCGAATCTTTCGGGAGTATGGGGAAGAGCGCTTTGCCCGGCGCATTGCCCGTCGCCTTGTGGAAGCGCGCTGCAATGCGCCTTTGAATACGACGCAGGAACTGGCGGATCTGGTCAGGGAGGAGGTTCCGGGCAAAGGAGAGGGACAGCGAATCCATCCGGCGACCCGTGTGTTTCAGGCCTTGCGGATCTTTGTCAACGATGAATTGGGGCAGTTGCGTGAAGGGCTTGAGGCGGCGGTGAATTGCCTTGCTCCGGAAGGATGCCTGGCGGTGCTGACCTATCATTCCCTTGAGGCACGGGTGGTCAAGGAAATTTTTCACCGGGAGGCAATAGGGTGCGTTTGTCCCGCGTCGTTTCCGGTTTGTGTCTGCCATCATGTGCCGCGATTGGCTTTGGCGGGAAGCGGCGTCAAGCCGGAGGCGCAGGAGGTGGCGAACAATCCTCGGGCTCGCAGTGCGGTCTTGCGGGGAGCGCGGCGGTTGCGCGAGTAAACTGTTGGGCGGTTGTTTTTCTGTACGTAGGCAATATCATTCTGAAAATGGAGATTTTTATGGGGGCGGATCTTAAGGGTTTCATGACGGAATCAGTATCGTTGTCACGCAAATTTTCGGTGCCTTGGCAAATTTCCTTTTCGTTTCAGAGTATTTGTCCCATCACGGTCTTCCTTGCTGCAGCGTTTGCCATAGCCATTTTCTTCGTTTGGTCGCGGACCGAGATGGTACGTCTTGAATACCAGATTTCCCGCATGGAGCGGCAGGTACGGGATTTACGTCAGGAAGAACAACGCATGCGTCTGGAAGTGGCCAGTCTGCGCAGTCCGCAACGGATAGAGGCGGTGGCTTCCAACGATTTGGGGATGTCTCGCCCGAAACCGGGGCAAATCGTTATCGTCCGATAGACAAGTCCCCAAAAGCGGAGAGGTTAGGGTATGACGGTATGGGCCCGTTACCGCATTATCATAGTCGGCATGGTGTTTGTGGCGTTTTTCGCTGCGGTGATAACTCGTGCCTGCTATCTTCAGATTCTTGAGCAGAAACGTCTGCAGAACAAGGCGCAAAACCAGCATCATCGCGCAATCACCCTGATCCCCCAACGTGGCACCATCTATGACAGCCGCGGGGAGGAACTGGCCCTGAGCGTCGATGTCGATTCCGTCTATGTCAATCCCCGTCAGCTAATGGATCATTCAGTGGCCAAAGTTCTGGCCTCATATCTGTCGCTTCCCATCAAGGAAGTCCGGAGCAAGATCGAATCCGGCCGTAATTTTGTTTGGCTGAAGCGGCAGATTTCTCCACGGGAAAGCGAAAAAGTCCGAGCTTTGAAGATTTCCGGAGTTGGTTTCGTGGCGGAAAACCGCCGGTATTACCCCAACTCCTCTGTGGGAGCGCAAGTTGTTGGCTTTACAGGTGTCGACCCAAGGGGATTGGAAGGGCTGGAACTGTTTTACGACAAGGAAATCATGGGAAAGGCCGGGCAGGTTGTGTATGGCGTGGACGCTCGTGGGCGCGGCATGGGGATGGGACGCTTTGTCGTGGAGGGCGGTCACAAGGGCAACAATCTGTGGCTGACGCTGGACAAGAATCTTCAATATATTCTGGAAAAAGAACTGGCGCTTGGCGTCAAAGATGCCCGTGCCAAGGCGGGGAGCGCCGTGATGGTGGAAGTTGCCACCGGCAAGATTCTGGCAATGGCCAACTATCCCACCTTCAACCCCAATGCCTTTCGTCAGTTTGATTCGTCGCGCTATCGCAACCGGGTGGTCTGCGACAGTTTTGAACCCGGTTCCACGTTCAAGCCTTTTGTGCTGGCCGCGGCTTTTGAGGAAAAGCTTATTTCCACCGGTGAATGGATTGACTGCGAGCGTGGCCGCTATATGGTCAGCGGCAAGATTATTCATGACACGCATCCCCGCAATAAAATCCAGGTGGACGATATACTCAAGTTCAGTTCCAATATTGCTTCCGCCAAAATTGGCCGTTCCCTGGGACGCCAACGTTTGTACCATTATCTGGGAGATTTTGGATTCGGCCGGAAAACCGGCATTGATCTCCCTGGAGAAGTGGGAGGCGTGTTGCGTTCTCCATCCAGCTGGTATGAACTGGATCTGGCCAATATTTCCTTTGGACAGGGGGTTTCGGTTACTCCCCTGCAGATTGCCATGGCTACCGCAGCGCTGGGAAACGGCGGTCTGCTGATGCGTCCCTACATCGTCGAAAAAATTGTCGATACGGAAGGCAACGTTTTAACGCAGCATTCTCCGGAAGTGGTGCGGCGTGTGGTTTCCGAGGATGTGGCGAATCTGGTCCGGACCCTGTTGCAGAAGACCTCGGAAGAGGGAGGAACGGCAACCAGAGCGGCGGTTCCCGGTTATGTTGTCGCGGGGAAAACCGGCACCGCCCAAAAGGCGGACAAGACAAATCGCGGCTATTCCGCCGAGGATCGGGTCGGCTCCTTTGTGGGGATGGTTCCTGGCGATGCGCCGAGGATTGTTATTCTGGTAATGATAGACGAGCCGGGAATCTCTCCATATGGCAGTGTAGTCGCAGCCCCGGTTTTCTCCAGAATCGCCGCCCAATCGTTGCCCTATCTGCGGATTCCTCCGACCACGACGGTGGCGGCTGCTTCTCCCTCAAAAAAATCAAAGGAGGACAATGCGGATTCTTCCGATCCGGCACGCAGTGCCACGGGAGGAGGCGAAATCATTTCCGGCTACATTATGCCCGATTTGCGTGGCATGAGCGCCCGTCAGGTTCTGTGCTGGATGGAGCGGAACAAGCTGGATCTCAATATTCGTGGCCATGGCCGGGTGGTCGATCAGTCGCCACGTGGCGGAGAGCCAATTCGCTACCAGAAACCGTGCTGGGTACGCCTGGCTGAAGATGATTGACATGGTTTGCTGTTTTTTCAAAACGACCCGGATGTGACAAAAACGAAGGAGTGTACTTTCGAAAATGCGCATCAATGAACTGATAGAGGTGATGAAGCCGGTTACGGTGAGTGGTCCGTCGGATGTGAATGTTGACGGCCTGTTTTACGATTCGCGCAAGGTTTTGCCGGGCGGCGCGTTTTTCGCTTTACCCGGGGCGAAAGGCGACGGTTGCGATTATGTTGACGAGGCCTTGAAACGGGGCGCGGCGGCGGTGGTCAGCGAACGCATGCTGAAGTTGCCTCCCTCTGTTGCGGGAGTGGTGGTGAAGAACGCCCGTCATGCCATGGCGATGGCGGCGCTTCAATTTTTTGGGCATCCCTTGCGGGACATGATGGTCATCGGTGTCACGGGAACCAATGGCAAGACCACGATTTCCTATCATCTGGAAGCGGTTTTGCGCGCTGCGGGACGCAAACCGGCGGTGCTGGGAACGATCAATTACCGCTATGGGGATTGTATTTATACGGCATCGCACACCACCCCGGAAAGTATCGATCTGTTGGCGATGATTGCGGAATTCAAGCGTCTGGGGGCTGACAGCATCGTTATGGAAGTCTCTTCACATGGTTTGGATCAGCACCGAATTGACGGTTTTGAATTTGATGTTGCGGCCTTTACCAATCTTTCTCCCGAGCATCTGGACTATCACCACGATATGGAGAGCTATTTCCAGGTCAAGAAGCGGCTGTTTACGGATTTCATCAAGGAAGGCGGTCATGCGGCGATCAATGTGGATGATGCCTATGGAGCGCGGCTGGCTGGAGAAATCGCTGCCAATACGCTGACCTGTGGAAAGCAGGGCATGGTTCGTCCCGGTGCGGTAGAAAGTTCTTTCGATGGTATTCGTGGAACGCTGGAAACGCCGCGTGGAACGATGAAACTGGAGTCACGCCTGTTCGGCTCCTACAACTTGAGCAATCTGATGGTGACGACGGCTGTGGCGCTGGCGGCGGGTCTGCCTCTGGATGCGGTATCGGAGGGCATCCGTAGCGCGTATCAGGTGCCGGGCCGGCTGGAAAAGGTGGAGAATGCACTGGGAGCCACTGTTGTCGTGGATTATGCCCATACCCCCGATGGATTGCGTTCGGTGCTGACGGCTTTGCGCGAACTGCGCCCGGCACGGATATTGGCGGTGTTTGGTTGCGGCGGGGATCGTGATCGAAGCAAGCGGCCGCTTATGGGGGAAGCGGTTGCACAGTTGGCGGATTTGGTGATTTTGACGTCCGACAATCCGCGAAGTGAGGATCCGCTGGCGATCCTGGAAGAAATTAAGGCGGGAGTTGTGCCACTGGGGCGGGTGGAAAGGACGCCGGAAGCCTACGCGAAAGATCCGCAGAACGGTTTTGTGGCTTTACCGGATCGTCGTGAGGCCATCCGCTATGCGGTTTCCCTGGTTCAGGCAGGCGATGTGCTGCTGATCGCGGGAAAGGGACATGAAACGTATCAGATTGTTGGCAGCAAACGGCTTCATTTTGACGATCGCGAGGAGGCATGCGCGGCGTTGCAGGAGAGGATGACACGGTGAAAACACTGGATGTCCGCAAAATTGGTCGTATTGTCGGGGGAAAAGTCAGCCGGAGTGATGTGACGACGGAAGTCACGGGGTTTTCTGTCGACAGCCGGACAATTAAGGCTGGCGATCTGTTTATCCCTTTGAGAGGAGAGCGCTTCGACGGACACGATTTTTTGCTGGAAGCGGTGAGAAGAGGCGCGGTTGCCTGCCTCTCGGAAGAACCATGCGCAGGGTTGTCGGTGCCGGTCATTATGGTGCAGAACACGCTTGTGGCCTTGGGAGATATGGCGGCTGCGGCCCGGGGCGGATTTTCTGGCCCGGTGGTGGGTGTGACCGGTTCGGCAGGAAAATCGACGACCAAGGAAATGGTGTCCGCGATTCTTTCCCTTACGGGACCAGGCCTGAAGACTGAAGGCAACCTGAACAATCTGGTAGGTTTGCCGCTGACATTGGAGCGATTGGCTCCCGAACATCAGTGGATGGTACTGGAGATGGGCACCAGCCAGTTGGGCGAAATTGCGCGTTTGACGGAGATAGCACGTCCGACGGTTGGGGTTATCACCAATATTGGTCCCAGCCATTTGACAGGTCTGCGGGGCCTGGACGGCGTCGCCCGTGCCAAGGCTGAACTGTTTGCTGGCCTGGTGGCGGGCAGTTGGGCTGTTATCAACGCGGACGATCCGCGAGTGCTGAAGATTCCGGTGGCCAACGGCGTAGAACGGCTGTTGTTCGGGATAAGCCCGGAGGCTCAGGTGCGTGCCGAAGAGATCGGCGTGACTGCGGATGGTGTCCGTTTTCTGCTGCGTTTGCCGGATGGTGGCGCTTATCCTGTGCAGCTTCCGGTGTATGGGCGGCACAACGTGGGCAATGCTTTGGCGGCCGCTGCCGTGGCTTTCTGCCTGAAAGTACCGCCAACGCTCATTGTGAAAGGTTTGGAGCAATTTTCGCCGATGCCGGCCCGTCTGGAGCTCTGTTCTTTGCCGAAGGATGTCGTTTTGCTGGATGATACCTACAATGCCAATCCGGCTTCGGTTGCGGCAGCGCTGGAAACACTGGCGGATATGACCGTTTCCGGCAGGAGAATAGCCGTGTTGGGCGATATGCTGGAACTGGGCGAATATTCGGCGGACATGCATTTCGAGGTGGGGCAGAAGGTGGCGAAACGGGCGGATTATCTGATTCTGCTGGGCACGGAAACGGCTGCTCTCCGGGCGGGAGCCCTCCATGATGGAATGGCCGAAGAAAATATCTGGTGTTGCGCCGATCATGAAGAGGCTGCCGCGTGCTTGTTGAAACTGGTGCAGCCGGGAGATCGCATTTTGCTGAAGGGTTCGCGGAAGATGCGTATGGAACGGATCCGCGGTCTGTTTGCCGGGCAGTGGCAGGCTGACTGATTGTGAGAGCAAGAATGAAAAGAGACATTTCCGCTTTGGGCAGGAGTTAGAAATCGGAGCTGGGAAAATAAATTTCTGCGAGGAGAGAGGGATGGTTGAAGAATTTGGGTTGAAAGACGCTATTTACAAGGAAAGGTGCTTCTGATGCTGTACCATCTGCTCTATCCACTTCATGTCCAGTTTTCCGGTTTCCATGTTTTCCGCTATATCACGTTTCGCTCCATCTATGCGGCCATTACTGCGCTGACAATTTCTTTCGTTGTTGGTCCTTGGCTTATTGCCAAGTTGAGGAGGCTGCAAATCGGGCAGGAGATCCGCGAGCTGGGTCCGGAAAGCCACAAGAAAAAGGCCGGGACGCCGACAATGGGCGGGGTTCTGATTTTGGCTGCCATGGTGATACCCACGCTGCTGTGGGCGGATTTGCGCAATCTGTATGTATGGCTGGTACTGTTTGTCACGGTTGGATACGGTGCGGTGGGAGCGGTGGATGACTGGCGCAAGGTGGCCAAACACAACAGCGATGGATTGTCGGCGCGCGCCAAGATGCGCTGGATGACGCTGATTGCGGCGGTGCCTGCGTTGGTTTTATTTTTTCATCCGAACTTTCAGACAACATTGGCCTTTCCATTCCTTAAAAATCTGCGCCCGGATTTGGGATTGTTCTTTGTCGTTTTTGCGGTTTTTGTTGTCGTCGGTTCCGGCAATTCGGTCAATTTGAGTGATGGTCTGGACGGTTTGGCAATGGGTCTCGTGACCATTGCTGCTTCAGTCTATGTGCTGTTTGCCTATCTGGCCGGCAATGCGCATCTGGCTTCCTATCTGCAGCTCAGCAGCGTACCGGGCGCGGGCGAGCTGGCGGTGTTCTGTTCGGCCATGGTGGGCGCGGGGCTGGGCTTTTTGTGGTTTAACGCCTATCCAGCCCAGATCTTCATGGGTGATACGGGCAGTCTGGCTCTGGGAGGCGCCCTGGGGATGGTGGCGATTGTGGTCAAGCAGGAACTCATGCTGGCGCTGGTGGGCGGTATTTTTGTCCTGGAAGCCTTGTCTGTCATGTTGCAGGTGACTTCCTACAAGTTGTGGAAACGGCGGATATTCAAAATGGCGCCCTTGCATCATCATTTTGAACTGATGGGAATTGCAGAGCCCAAAATTATTGTCCGCTTCTGGATCGTCAATATCATTCTGGCCTTACTGGCAATCTCGACGCTGAAATTGAGGTGACATAAAACAAGTTTTTCGGAGCTAGGTGCCAACAGAAAAAAACTTTTTCAATTGTGATGAAGAGGACAGATGTCGGAACTCGGAAATATTGCTCAGCCTAAGACGGGAACACTGGCTGGAAATTTTGACATGACCATTTTGCTGATAGTGGTGGTACTCAGCTGTCTGGGGGTGGTGATGGTCTATTCGGCCTCCGCGGTCATGGCTATGGAACAGGCTCGCTGCAATCACGACAGTTTCTTTTTCTTCAAGAGACAGGGCGTATTCGTGACAATGGGCCTGATCGCGATGGTTGTGACGATGTTTTACGATTATCACAAGTTGCGTCCCTTCGCGATGCCGTTGTTGTTGGGCTGTATTGTGTTGCTGTCTCTGCTTTTGGTACCGGGACTGGGGCATTCGGCCAATGGATCGGTACGCTGGTTTCGGTTGGGAGGTTTTTCTTTCCAGCCTTCGGAATTGGCCAAGCTGTCGCTGATTTTGTATCTGGCGCATTCCCTGACCAAGAGGAAGGAGAAAATAGGCGGTTTTCTGCTTGGATTTTTGCCCTATACGGTGATGCTGGTTGTGTTGCTGGGGCTGATTCTGATGGAACCCGATCTGGGCAGTGCGGTCGTGGTGGGCACGGTGGGCGCCACCATCATGTTTGTGGCAGGTGTCAAGTTCCGGTATCTGCTGCTGGCGGCAATAACTGGTGGGCCGTTGCTCTATATGGCGATAGTCAGGGTACCCTACAGACGGGAGCGCCTGCTGGCCTTCCTTAACCCCTGGGCTACTCCGGATACATCAGGCTATCAGATTATCCAGAGCCAGATTGCCTTTGACAGTGGAGGTTTCTGGGGACAGGGACTGGGACAGGGCATTCAGAAGCTGTTCTATCTCCCGGAGGCACACACCGATTTTATCTTTTCCGTTCTGGGAGAAGAACTGGGTTTTGTCGGAGTGTTGGCAGTGGCCGGGATGTTTCTGGCCTTGGTGCTTCTGGGATTGCGGGTGGCGTTGCATACTGCCGATGCTTTTGGACGTTATCTGGCGGTAGGAACAACGGTACTTGTTGGGCTGGAGGCTTTTTTGAATATTGCGGTGGTGCTGGGCATGTTGCCGCCCAAAGGCATGGCGCTGCCATTTATTTCCTATGGCGGTTCCAGTTTGATGTGCTGTTTGTTGGCGGTGGGGCTGTTGTTAAGCGTTTCCCGCTACGGTGAGCGGGAGGTGGAGAAGAACTCGTGAAGATTGTTGTGGCCGGTGGAGGAACCGGAGGACACGTTTTCCCGGCTTTGACTGTGGCTCAGGAGTTTCGGAATGCGGGCCATGAGGTCCTGATGGTGGGTACGGCGCATGGTCTGGAGGCAACTTTGGCGCCAAAGCGCGGTTTTGAACTGGCCCTGATAGATATCCATGGTTTTACCGGGCAATCCTTGAGCTACCGCTTCGGATTTTGCCTGCTGTTGGTACGGAGTGTCTGGCAGTCCCTGCGATTGTTGCGGCGCTTTCGTCCGGATGTGGTGCTGGGTGTGGGGGGCTATGTTTCGGCTCCGGTCCTGGTGGCGGCCAGAGTACTGGGTATCCCTTATGTTCTGCATGAACAGAATGCCATTCCCGGTGCCGTAAACCGTTTGATGGGACGTTGGGCGCGTTGCGTCTGCCTGTCGTTTCCCGACGAGAGCGGGATCTTTGGACGCTCCGTTTTGACCGGCAACCCGGTGCGCGGCGATATTTTCGCCTGCCCCGAGATCCCGGGCGAACCACCCGCGCTTTTGGTGTTTGGTGGCAGTCAGGGAGCGCGTGCCCTCAATCAGGCCATGGTGGCAGCTTTGCCGTTGCTGGAGACGTGGCGTGGCCGGTTGCGGATTCGCCATCAGACAGGCGCGGCGGATCTGGAAACAGTACGCGCCGGTTATCGGAATGCGGGCTGGGACGAAGGGAACGTGGTTCCATTTATAGACGATATGGCAGGTGCCTATGCGGAAGCACAGTTGGTACTCTGCCGTGCAGGTGCAACCACGTTGGCGGAGCTGGCCGGTTGTGGACGGCCCGCAGTGCTGGTGCCTTTTCCATTTGCGGCCCATGATCACCAGATGAAGAACGCGCGAGCTTTGGAAAAAAGAGGTGCTGCGCTGGTTTTGCCTCAGAAGGAACTGACACCGGAACATCTGGCGGCCCTGATAGGCGAGTTGCTTGATGATCAGGCACGACTGCGGAAAATGGGCGCCGCAATCCGCGCTCTGGCGCGGCCGGATGCGGCCCAAAATATAGTACGCGAATGTTTGCGTTGTACGGAGAAAAAACGGGCAGCCGCACAATGAAAAGATAATTCGGTTGAGGACATTATGTACGGTAGAATTCGCAATATTCATTTTGTGGGCATTGGCGGCATTGGCATGAGCGGGATCGCCGAATTGCTGATCAATCTTGGCTATAATGTTTCGGGGTCCGATTTGCGGGAAAGTGACATTACCCGGCGTCTGGCACAACTGGGTGGACGCATCTCGTTGGGACATTCTGGAGAGAATGTGCAGGACGCTGATGTGGTGGTGGCCTCAACTGCGGTGCGTGCCGACAATCCGGAGATAGTTGCAGCCCGGCAACGGATGATACCTGTCATTCCGCGCGCGGAGATGCTGGCCGAGTTGATGCGCATGAAGCATGGCATCGCGGTGGCCGGGGCTCATGGCAAGACGACCACCACCAGTATGATTGCGTGGGTACTTTTCAGTTGCGGCGTCGATCCGACTGCGGTCATTGGTGGACGTTTTGATGCCCTGGGGTCCAACGCCAAACTGGGGCAGGGCAATTTTCTGGTGGCGGAGGCCGATGAATCGGATGGATCGTTTTTACGGCTCAGCCCGGTTATCGCCGTGGTGACCAATATTGATGCAGAACATCTCGACTACTATCGGGATCTGGATCACATCAAGCAGAGCTTTGCCGATTTCATTAACAAGATTCCTTTTTTTGGTCTTGCAGTCCTCTGTTTTGACGATCCCAATGTCCAGTCGCTGATTCCCAAGGTGCAGAAACGGTTTACCACCTACGGTTTCAATCCGCAGGCGGATTACTGTGCTTCCAACATTTCCGGCACCTGTTTCAACACCACCTTTACACTCTCTTTCAAAGGAGAAGAGATTTGCGAAGTGATGCTGAAAGTGCCGGGCAAGCACAATGCACTGAATGCGTTGGCTGCAATCGCGGTAGGCAGGGAATTGAATTTGCCATTTGCGGACATTGTTAACGCGCTTCAGTCGTTTTGCGGTGTGCGGCGGCGTTTTCAGCTGCGCCATGAGGGCGAAGGTATCATGGTGGTGGACGATTATGCGCATCATCCGACCGAAATTCGGGCGACATTGGCAGCGGCCCGTGCCGGTTGGGACAAACGCCTGATAGTAGTGTTTCAGCCGCATCGCTATACTCGTACCCAGGCGTTGTTCAGCGAGTTTCTGACGGCATTTTACGATGCTGACGAGTTGCTGGTGCTGGATATCTATCCCGCAGGAGAAGATCCTCTTGAGGGTGTGTCCGCGCGGCATTTGGCAGAGGGAATCCGCACCCATGGCCACAAGAATTGCCGGTTTTGCGCCTCAGGTGAAGAGGCGGTTGACATTTTGCTGCGGGATGTTGCCTCCGGCGATCTGGTACTGACTTTGGGAGCGGGCAACGTCTGGCAAACAGGTGATGCCTTTGCGCAGCGGCGCGGTTTGCCCTGATGAACGGGTTCGAGGAACGTCTGCGGCAGTTTTTCCGGGGCGAGATCAGGCTTCGGGAGCCGATGGCACGGCACACTACCTGGCAGGTGGGTGGACCGGCAGATTTCTTTCTGTTGCCCGCCGATCGCGACGATTTGCTGGCCTTGGCAGGGCTTCTTGAGGAAACCGCCACTCCATGGCTGGTACTGGGCAGGGGAAGCAACGTGCTGGTAAGCGACGCTGGAATCGCGGGAGCGGTTATCGACACGGCGCGGCTGAACCGGCTGGATTTTCTGCCCGATGGAACAGTACGGGCTGAAGCGGGAACGGCTTTGGGGCATCTGGTGGATGAGGCTGCGCGGCGCGGTTGGGCAGGGCTGGAATATCTGGCTGGCATACCCGGCAGTGTCGGCGGTGCACTGGTCATGAACGCCGGGGTGCCGGAACATGAATTCGGTGATGTGGTCACGGATGCGTTGCTTGTAGGGGAGAAACGCATCATGCAGTGGCCGCTGGAACGTCTTGGCCTGCATTATCGTGGTTCAGCTCTGGATGCGGGCCATATTGTGGTGGAAGTTGGTTTGCGCCTTGTACCGGGAGATTCCGATGTTCTGCAACGCATCGTGGCGGAGATGCTGAAGCGGCGTTCGGAGAACCAGAATGTGTGTGGCGCGAATGCCGGATCGGTATTTCGCAATCCTCCTGGCGGCAAGGCATGGCGGCTGATCGACGAGGCGGGTTTTCGCGGGGTGGCGGAAGGTGGAGCAAGAGTTGCGCCGCAGCACACCAACTTCATTGTCAACGAAGGACAGGCAAGGGCTGCCGATATCCGGACGTTGATACAGCGTATCCAACGGGAAGTGGAGCGGAAGTTCAACGTCTGTTTGGAACCGGAAATTAAAATGGTGGGAAGGGATGTGGCAGACAATGGAAGATGAAGGCAAAACCATGAGTTATGAGGAACTGAAGCGGAAACGGGTAGCGGTGCTGATGGGAGGGCTTTCCTCGGAACGGGAGATTTCCCTGCGCAGCGGTCGGGCGGTATTGCAGGCCTTGCAGGAATCGGGCTACAATGTTTTTGGCCTTGATGCCGGACGGGATATGGCACAGCGGCTGCTTCAGGAAAAGACGGAAGTGGCGTTTATCGCTTTGCATGGTCGCTTTGGCGAGGATGGTACTGTTCAGGGCCTTTTGGAAATTCTGGGCATCCCCTATACCGGAAGTGGTGTGCTGGCTTCGGGCGCCGCTATGGATAAAGTCTTTTCCAAACAGATTTTCATTGGTCATCATATTCCCACTCCGGATTCCGTAACGATGACGCAGGGGGAAGACTGTGACGCTCTGGAGGAGAACATTCGGGAGATGTTGCCGGTGGTGATCAAGCCGGCTTGTGAAGGATCCACGGTCGGTGTGAGCGTGGTGTACGATATGGGTGCTTTGCGGACGGGACTTACCGAGGCTTTTCGTTTTGATCGTCGGGCTTTGGTGGAGCGCTTTGTCCATGGCGACGAGATCACGGTCAGCGTGCTGGATGGCGAAGCTTTGCCAATAGTCCAGGTACGTCCCAAGAGCGGCTTTTACGATTTTACCTCCAAATATACGGTGGGGAAGACAGAATACGTTCTGCCGGCACCCTTGCCTCCCGAAGTATATCGGCGGGCACAGGAACTGGCGGTGGCGGCATATAACGCGTTACAGTGCCGGGGAGCGGCCCGTGCCGATTTTATCGTCGACGGCGATCGCATCTTTTGCCTGGAAGTCAACACGGTGCCCGGACTTACGGAAACCAGTCTGTTGCCCAAAGCAGCGGCTCATGCCGGCATTCCCTTTTCCGAATTGGTACAGAAAATGCTGAAAGGTG
This sequence comes from Deltaproteobacteria bacterium, assembly GCA_017552515.1. Taxonomy (GTDB): domain Bacteria; phylum Desulfobacterota; class Desulfuromonadia; order Desulfuromonadales; family JAAYDE01; genus RGIG7977. The sequence goes on from JAFZPK010000163.1 coordinate 19,015, forward strand.
CATGCCTGAAAGCCTAAGCCGCCGTTTTTTGGGAGTGGAGAGACATTATGCGGGACTTGAATTCCATTGCTTCTCCAAAAGTGAAAAAATGCGCCAAACGCCGTAAAAAACGTGATTGGGGCGCTTTATGGCGTTTCCTTGGAAAATGTTTTGTGGAAACTCCACGCATGTTTATGGCGTGGTGTTTGCCCCGGTACAGGCGGGTAAACCAGATTGTTCGAAAACGTGACTGGGCGGGGATCTGTCGGCGTTTCCTGCTGGTGAGCGGCTACTTACTGCTTTTGGTGGTAGCGGGAGTGTGCTGTTACAACGGCGCCCGGCAGTTGCGCAACTCCCGATTTTTCCGGGTGGAAAACATCGTTGTGGAGAATCAGCAGCGGGTATCGAAGGAAGATATTCTGGAAGCTGCCGAACTTGTCCCGGGCATGGGTTTGTTCAATGTGGACACACGTCAGACGAGTTTTCGCATCAAGCGGATCAAGTGGATCAAGACCGCAACGGTGGAACGAAGTTTGCCGCTTCGCCGCGTGCGTATCCATGTGACCGAGCGGGAACCGGTAGCTATCGTCAAACTGGATCACTTTTACTATGTGGATGACGAGGGCGTGCTGTTCAAAATGCTGGAGTCGGGTGACAAACTTGATTTCCCGGTTATTTCTGGAATTGATCGGGAACATTTTGTAAACGAGCCGGAGAATTCCCGTGAATTTTTGATGACAGCCCTGCAATTGTTGGGCGAATTGAAAAAACGACAAGTTTTCAATCTGGACAAAGTCTCGGAAATTCATTTTAATCGACAAGGCGATCTCTATTTGTTTACGATGGAGGGCGGTATTTCCATTCGGATGGGAACGGAACATTTTTCCCGGAAACTGGATCATTTGGAGCGAGTTTACGGTGAAGTGCAGCAAAACGTGACCAAATTGAAGGGGATCGATTTGAATGTGGAGAATCAGGTGGTCGTCAAGTTAAATACTTCCCAGGGTGACTGACGGTTTCCACTTTTCCCGATGTTGGACGCTGAGGGCGAGGATTTATTCGAGGAGAGGAAGAGATATGGCGGGCAATAAGGACAGGCTGGTAGTGGGATTGGATGTCGGTACCACGAAAATTTGCGCCATTGTGGGCAATATAACCTCCGAAGGGATGGAAATTGTTGGCATCGGGAACTGCCCTTCCCAGGGATTGCGCAAGGGAATGGTGATCAACATCGAAAGTACAGTGGCTGCTATCCGACAGGCGATTCAGGAAGCGGAACTGATGGCGGGCTGCGAAATCCGGTCGGTTTTTACGGGGATAGCCGGCGGGCATATCAAGAGCTTCAATTCTCAGGGGGTTATCGCCATCAAGGATCGGGAGGTAACGCAGGAGGATTTGCGCCGCGTCATTGATGCGGCCAAGGCTGTTGCCATTCCCATGGACCGTGAGGTACTGCACATTCTTCCGCAGGAATTCATCGTGGACGATCAGGATGGTATCACCGAACCGCTGGGCATGAGGGGCGTGCGTCTGGAAGCCAGGGTGCATATCGTAACGGGCGCAGTGGCCAGTGCGCAGAATATCATCAAGTGTTGCAATCGTGCGGGCGTGGATGTCGCCGATATCGTGCTGGAGCAACTGGCGTCTTCGGAATCCATTTTAACGGATGAAGAGAAACAGCTGGGGGTGGTTCTGCTGGATATTGGCGGTGGTACCACGGATATAGCTATTTTGGTGGATAATTCCATCCGTCACACGGCGGTGTTGTCGCTGGGCGGCAACCATCTGACCAACGATATCGCGGTGGGATTGCGGACGCCACTGAATGAGGCCGAGCGGATCAAACGTGAACATGGGTGCGCGCTGAGTTCGATGGTAAATCGGGACGAAAACATCGAAGTTCCGTCGGTTGGTGGACGGCCGGCACGGACCCTGTCGCGGCAGGTGCTGACCGAAATTCTGGAACCTCGGGTGGAAGAGATCTTCACACTGGCCGATCAGGAGATCCGGCGAAGCGGTTTTGGCGATCTGATAGTTTCCGGCGTGGTTTTGACAGGGGGGACCTGCCTCTTGCCGGGAATGGCTGAATTGGGCGAGCAGATCTTCAATCTTCCGGTGAGAGTCGGCAGCCCCAGGGATCTGGGTGGATTGACAGATGTCGTGAATTCTCCGGTGTTTGCGACCGGTGTGGGGCTGGTGAAGTACGGCGGAAAAAATATCGAGAGGGCGAAACAGGGCTTTTCCAATACGGAAAATGTTTTTTCCAAAATTATGTTGCGTATGAAAGATTGGTTCGGGGACTTCTTTTAATAGGCAGGGCGACCACAATATTTGTCAAAGCGGGGGGAGGAAATGGACGAGACTGAGGACAGAACTTTGGATGGCAGTGGACAAAACCTTTTCGAAAACAGTACCAAAGAACGGCTGCATGTTATCAAGGTGGTAGGTGTCGGCGGGGGCGGCGGCAATGCCATTAATACGATGATCGAATCCGGCATGACCGGCGTCGATTTTATTGCGGCCAATACTGATGCGCAGGCTTTGCGCACCAGCAAGGCAAGCGTCAAGGTACAGCTGGGCAACAAGCTGACACGTGGTTTGGGCGCGGGCGCCAATCCGGAAGTTGGGCGCAATGCGGCTTGTGAAGATAAGGAGCGCATGGTGCAACTGTTGCAGGGGGCAGATATGGTATTTATCGCTGCCGGCCTGGGCGGTGGTACCGGTACGGGCGCTGCGCCGGTTATTGCCGAGGTGGCCAAGGAAGTCGGCGCTCTGACCGTCAGCGTTGTCACCAAGCCTTTTACCTATGAGGGTAAACGGCGGATGCGCCAGGCCGAAGGCGGTGTATCGGAGCTCAAGAAGGTTGTGGATTCGCTCATAGTTATCCCCAACGATCGGCTGTTGGGATTGGCTGGCAAGAACATGGGGCTGCGGGAAGCCTTCCGCCCCTCCGATGAAGTTTTGCGCCAGGCGGTACAGGGCATTTCCGATCTGATTACCAATCCTGGTTTTATCAATGCAGACTTTGCCGATGTTAAAGCAATTATGAGCGAACGGGGCATGGCCATGATGGGTATCGGTATCGCTGAAGGTGAGAAACGTGCCCAGGAGGCTGCCCATAAAGCCATTAGCAGCCCCTTGCTTGAGGATATCGACATTTCCGGAGCCAAGGGCGTACTGGTCAACATCTCCGGTTCCTCCAATATGACGATGGAAGATTTCTCGACTATTTCCAGCATCATCCACGAAAAGGTGAACGAGGACGAAGATGCCAATGTTATCATCGGCGTAGCTTTGGACGAAAGTCTGGGCGATACCATCAAGGTAACCTGCATCGCAACCGGTTTCGGTTCTTCCTTTGAGCGGCAGGCTGTGGAACAGCAGCAAGGGCGCGCGCGTAAGGAACGTCTTGTAGATTTGGGAGGCGATCCGGATGTCCCGACCTTTATTCGCCGCAAGAAACCGGAGCTTTCGTTTGCGCCGGTACGGCTGACGGAAGAGGACGAATATGATGTGCCGACCTTTATGCGTCGCCGGGTCGATTAAGCGCTTTATGCGCATTTCTGAGAAATAATAATGACAGCCTGTTGAAACCTTGTTGTTCAACAGGCTGTTTTTATTGCAATAAATCAATGAAGTTATCTATGCCCTTGGAATGAGAAGCCACGGAGGTTTTTCCTTTTTGCTCCGGAGGAAAGCGGTATGTCTGGCAGAAAACGCCATTGTGCCGAGGAAGGCGGTGTGGTCAAGCCCTGGGGTGGGCGGCTGGCGGTGGCGCTGGTCTATCCCAATACCTTCTTTCACGGCATGAGCAATCTGGGATTTCAGTATGTGTACCATTTTTTTAGCCAGTGTGAGGAAACGCTCTGCGAACGTTTTTTCCTGCCGGATTCCCGGGAGAAGACGGATCGGCTTGCTTCGTGCGAATCAGGACGGCCTCTTGCCGATTTCGATCTGATCTGTTTTTCCATATCCTTTGAAAACGATTATTTGAATTTGCCTCGTCTGTTTGAATTGGCGCGGTTGCCATTATGGGCTCAAGAGCGTGATAGCCGCCATCCTTTGGTGGTTTGTGGCGGCGTCGTTGCCTTTCTCAATCCGGAGCCTTTGGCAGATATTATGGACATCTTTGCCCTGGGCGATGGTGAACTGCTTTTGCCGGATCTGCTCGAAGCGGTTTTGACAGAGAGTGATCGCGAACATTTGTTGGAAACGCTGGCGAGAATGGAAGGATTTTACGTGCCCCGTTTTTGGGCGGATGCACGGGGACAGGGCGGCGGTTTTCAGGCGCTGCGTCCTGGGATGGTGCGGCCGCGCCGTCGTTGGCTGCGTGATTTGAACAGTTCATCGTGTCGTTCGTTTTTGTTTTGCAAGGGCAGTGAATTTGCCGATCTTGGCCTGGTGGAGGTTTCCCGTGGCTGCGGGCGCGGTTGCCGCTTCTGTGCCGCCGGGCATATTTACCGTCCGCCGCGGGAACGCGCGCCGGAAGTTTTGGCGCAGGATCTTGAAGCCATGCGGCCCTTTCGCTCCCGTTTTGGGCTGGTGGGAGCGGCTATTTCCGATTATTCCCGGCTTCCGGAGCTGTTTGCGGAAGTCGACAAGAGAAAGGGTGATTTTTCCGTTTCCAGTGTGCGTATTGACAGTCTGGGTGCCGAGCTGGTGCAACGTCTGGCCTCTAGTGGACAGCGCACGCTGGCCTTGGCTCCGGAAGCGGGCAGTGCGCGTTTACGGGCAGTTATCAACAAGGGGATTACAGAGAAACAGATCGAGGAGGCTATTGTCCTGGCTATGTCTGCGGGTATCGTCAATCTCAAACTTTATTTTCTGAACGGTTTACCCACTGAAACCGATGAAGATATCAAGGAAATGGTGTGTCTTACCCATAAAATCCACGCTATCTGGATAGAGGAGGGGAAAAAAAAAGGGTGTTTGGGCAATCTGGTGCTTTCGGTTAATCCCTTTGTTCCCAAGCCCTTTACCCCGTTTCAGTGGGAAGGCATGATGCCGCTTGCGATTTTGAAGGCGAGAAACGCACGGTTGCGGGCGGCGGTCGCCCCTCTGGGACGTACCGAGATCTTTTTTGAATCACTGCGCAGTGCGGAAATTCAGGCACTGCTTTCACGTGGCGACAGGGCAGTAGGGCGTTTGCTCCCCGCGTTGGGCAGAGGGCAGAGTCTCAAGGACACGTGTCGGGAACAGGGAATGGATCCTGCCTTTTACGTCAATCGTCAGGCTGACCGGGATGAGGTTTTCCCGTGGGAAGTCATTGATTGTGGAATAGACCGGGAGTATCTGTGGAAAGAGCATGAAAAAGGATTGCAGATGCAGATAAGCCCTACTTGTCGTGATATGTGTCAGCATTGTGGGGTCTGTGGATAAAAAAAGGGCTTCGGGAAGCTTCCCGAAGCCCTGAAAATTTCCCACTTGGGGATTAAAAATTATCCGGAAGCGGAATTCCCTGGACTGGCTTTTTGGCAGCGTCTTTCGCAGCACCTGCAGCGTCTTTCGCAGCGGCAGCGGCATCTTTCGCAGCGGCAGCGGCATCTTTTGCAGCCTCTTTAGCAGTGGCTGCAGCATCTTCAGCCTTTTTGACGGTCTCGTCAGCTTTCTTTGCTGCATCTTTTGCTACAGCTTCAGCTTTCTTGGCAGCCTCGGCCTTCGCAGGCTTAGCGGCAGGCTTGGTATCCTGACCACAGGCAGTGACCAACATACTCGCGAACAGAGCAAGCACCAGAGTAACCAGACAACGTTTGAACATTTTTTCCTCCTTTTTTGTTGGGCGATGTAAACCTACTTTTCAAGACAGGGGGCAACCTATAGAAGATGCTTTGTTAAGTCAAGTTAAAAAATGTTTACTAAATTCAAACATTTTTATCATGAATTGCCCATTTTCCCAAAACGCATTGAGAATGCATGACGTAAATTGCCGTTTTTTCCGGTTTGTGCGTTGTCAGTTGAATTGCCGGGCCAGCGCTGGTATTATGACCCAATTTATACTTCGATTAACCGCTTCTTTCTGTATGCGCAGTGCTTCAGGAGCGTTGGGGGAGGGCAGCCATGAAAAAAAATATCGGTTTTTTGGGGCTTGGTACCATGGGTGATCCCATGGCCATCAATCTGGCACGAGGTGGCTACGATCTGACGGTGTATGACGCTCATGGAAAGTGCAGCGAAGACTTGAAGGATATGGATGTTTGCATCGCGGAGACTCCAGCGGAAGCGGTCCGGGGAAAAGATCTCGTTATTATCATCTTGCCTGAAAATGAGGAGATGAGCAAGATTTTGCCTGGTCCCGACGGGCTTCTGGAGAATATTGATCCCGGTACTTTATTGGTGGACATGGGCTCCCATTCCCTGGAAGTTACAATGGATTTGGCCGAGGAAGCGGAACGCCGCAACTTCATGTTTTTAGATGCCCCGGTGTGGGGGTCCCGGGAACGGGCTGTAAACGGGCTGCTGACCATCCTGGTGGGAGGACCGTTGGACTATGTCAGCTTATGCCGCGAGATTCTCACCCATTTTGGGTTGCATATCATTCATGTGGGGCAAATTGGCGATGCCACCAAGATGAAGTTTATTGTAGACATGCTGCAGGCCCAGCTTATTGGGGCCTTGGCGGAAGGTTTTGTCCTGGGGGAAAAATTTGGTTTCAAGATAGAACAAATTTTGGAAGTGCTGGAAACTGGCGGCGTGGCTTCGCCGTTGTTCCATGCCAAAGGTCATTCGATTGCGCGTGGCGACTATCACCGCAATTTGGCGCTCAAGTATATTTGCGGGAGTCTCAGGTATATTCGCGAGATTACGGCAAAAAACGATTTGCACTTGCCGGTGACGGAAGTGGTGACGCAGGTGTATGAAAAGGCCTATGAGGAAGGTTTGGGAGAGGAAGATTTTTCTGCAGTGGCCAAGATTATCAAGAAGGGCTGAGGGAAATTGCTCAGGATGTTGTTCTGATATCCGTGAGGCTTGTCGTAACTGAGAAACAAAAAACGGCTCACTTTTGGAGCCGTTTTTTGTTTGCTTGTTCTTTCATACCTGCTTTTACTGCCGGGCGGCAATGGAGCGTTTGCGGCTTTCCACCGTGTTGGCCAGCAGCATGGCGATAGTCATCGGGCCGACGCCGCCGGGAACCGGTGTAATCGCCGAGGCACGCTGTACCGCGCTTTCGAATTCCACATCTCCCACCAGTTTGCCTTCCACACGGTTGATGCCGACATCAATGATGACAGCGCCTTCCTTGAACCATGCGCCCTTGAGCATTTGCGGCCGGCCGACAGCGGCGATAACCACGTCGGCCCTGCCGATCTGTTGGGCCAGATCGCGGGTGCGGGAATGGCAGATGGTTACCGTGGCATGACGGGCAAGGCACATCAGCGCTACCGGTTTGCCCACGATATTGGAGCGGCCGACAACCGTCACATTTTTGCCGGCGAGGTCGATGCCCGTTTCATCCAGCAGCCTGAGAATGCCCAGCGGTGTACATGGCTGAAAGCAGGGGGCGCCGGAAGCGAGTCGTCCCAGATTGTAGGGATGGAAACCGTCCACATCCTTGTCTGGATGGATGGCTTCAATAATGTGGGCAGTTTCAATGTGCTTGGGCAGTGGAAGCTGAACCAGAATGCCATCAATGGCGCTATCGCGGTTCAGTTCGTCGATCAGGGCCAGCAGTTCATCCTCGCGGGTGGCGGCGGGCAGGTGGATTTGCCGTGAATGAATTCCCACCTTTTGGCAGGCCCTGTCTTTGGAAGCGACATAGGAACGGCTGGCAGGATCGTCACCCACCAGTATGACTGCCAGTCCCGGAATGTTGTTGCTTTGCGCAAGTTCCGCAACCTCTTTGGCGAGATCGTTTCGCAGCCGCTCCGCGATGGCTTTCCCGTCGATGATGATCGCCATAACAAAAGCTCCTTTCTTCCCGTTTCACCGTTTAAGGTGATACCTGCATTTTCTCCAAAGAGATAGTTTCAGGCTGCCTTGGTGTACCCGTTGGCGTACCAGCCGCCGCCTTTGAGAGAGAAGGTGCATTTCGAGATGAGTTTCTTCACTTTGTTGCTGTGACAGTGCGGACATTCGTCAATGGGGGGAGCGCCTATTTTTTGTCTCATTTCAAAAGTTTTACCGCATTCGTCACAATGATACTCGTACATCGCCATGGGAAATACCTCCGCGTAAAAGCACGCAAGGCCGCAATCCTGCGGATACGGCCTTGATAAATTGATATATATGTTGACCTCGTTTAATCTTTAACTTTGCAGCACTCCGGCGGTTCCAGACCATGAGCACGATAGGAGCACTTTTTGGCAAGGGACTTGTCCGCGTATTTTTCCGCGCGATCGTACCACGTTGGGTTGTGCATATAACCGCCGCTGCTCCAGCCGTCGCCTTTCAGGGCGAAAGCGGTGGCAGAAATCAGCTTTTTTACCTCGCCGCCGCAAGATTCGCAGGTAGTGATTGGAGCATCACTGAATTTTTGTCTGACTTCAAAGTGTTTGTGGCACTGTGTGCATTCATATTCATAAATCGGCATGGGTTCGACCTCTCCAGAAGAAATTCTGCTTATTAATGTAAGGTTCCCCCCTATGGTTGTCAAGGCGCGAAATCTTGTTGCCGAAAGGATAAGATGGGCATGACAAGGCAATGTTGAAGGAAAAACGGATGAGCATTTATTGGAGGAGTGGAACTTGGAAAGCTTTGAAACCATGGTTATTCTTTCTTTATGAAAATGGAGCGTCTTTTTTTGCAATTTGTCCAGCGTGAGCGTTTGCTGGATGACAATGGGCGAATTCTGGTTGGATTGTCCGGAGGGCCGGATTCGGTGGCTTTGCTGCGTCTGCTGATGGCGGTAGCTTCCCATTGGCATCTGGAACTGCGGGCAGCGCATCTGCATCATGGCATTCGCGCGGCATCGGATGACGAGGCGGATTTCGTACGCGATCTGTGTGCGAGGTGGCAGATCCCCCTTACCGTTGGGCGGCTCAATGTGCCAGAGTTCGCCCGTCGAGAAAAGAAAGGGCTTGAGGAGTCCGCCCGTGAATTGCGCCACCAGTTTTTAGCGCAAACCGCACAGGAAACGGCAAGCGATCGAATTGCCCTGGGACATCACTTGGGAGATCAGGCGGAGACAGTGTTACACCGGTTGGTGCGTGGGGCAGGTCCCACCGGGCTTTCGGCCATGCGTTGCCGTCAGGGGAAGATAATTCGTCCTTTGCTGGTTTTTCCCCGCGCGCAAATTCTTGAATATCTTGAACAACGGCGAATTGGCTTTGTAAAAGATGCGAGTAATGAGGATTGCCGCTTTACCCGCAATCGTTTGCGTCACCAGGTTGTTCCGTTGCTTCGGGAACTCAATCCGAGGATTGAAGAACAGTTGGGACGGATGGCTGCGCTCTTTGCCGAAGAAGAGGAATATTGGCGGGGGGTGACGGACAGGCTTGTTCCGCAGATCGGCCAACGACTTGAGGAAGGCTGGATTCTTGCTCTTGACCGGATCCGGGTTTTGGAACCTGCGGTGCGCAGGAGATTGTTGCGCCGGTTTCTGGAAGAGCTGCGGGCAACGCCCCTGGGACTTTCCTGGAAACAGTTCGAAATGCTGGAGCAGCTTCTTGTCTCTGAAAATCCCCATGCGCAGGCAAATCTTGGAGACTGCTGGGCGGGCCGTGACTATGGGCGGTTGTGGCTGCTGAAAAAGGCGCTGCCAGCGTTTGAACCTTTTGCGCTGACTTTGACGGTTCCTGGCCGGGTGGCGATTGCAGGGGTAGGCGAGTTGGAAGCACAGGTGCGCCGCTATTCGGATAAACGCAATGACTGGATAGTGGAGTTCGATGCCGATGCGGCAGGGAATGTACTTGGGGTGCGTTCCTTTGAAGATGGAGACAGATTCCATCCTTTTGGAATGGGCGGCGAAAAGAAACTGAAAGATTTTTTCGTGGATGCCGGTATTTCATTTTGGCTTCGCCGGAAAATCCCATTGCTGACAGTTTGTGGAACCATTGTATGGGTTGCGGGTGTTCGGCGCGGCGCCCAGTTTCCGGTGCGCTCCGACAGCCAGAGGATTTTGCAGGTGACTTTTCGACCGTTTGAGGAGTTTTCATCCTTTTGGTATGGCGGAGCATGCCCCTTTGGAGAAAAGACGGAATTCTGAAGTGTTTTTTGCCGTTCATCTTGTGATAAGTTTTGCATTTATGCTAGTTTTTTACTATTGCATTACATGAGTTTGGGGCGGTTGGAGCACATACTTTTTACACTTTACAAGTGTTTGTCGTGGATTGTTTTTGCTGACTGTAATCAGCACCCGGGAAAACGCAATCGTGAGACGGGTGCCAGTTTTATCCTGTTTTCTTTTTGAGGTGTACGAGGTGAATCAAGTCTACAAAAATCTGGCTTTGTGGCTGGTTATTTCTCTGGTTATGATTTTGCTCTTTAACATGATGTCGCAAAAGACGCCGGAACCACAGCAGATAACCTATTCCAATTTTCTTGCGGCTCTGGAAAGCGGGCAGGTTCAGGAAGTGACCATTCAGGGCCCGGATATCCAGGGTAAACTTAAAGATAATACGGCATTTAAAACTTTTACCCCCAACGATCCCAACTTAATTCGGGATCTGCGTTCCCGAGGGGTGGCGATGGAGGCCAAACCCGAGGAAGATCGCAATTTTTGGCCCATGATGCTGGCCTCGTGTGGACCAATAGTGCTTCTTGTGATTTTCTGGATTTTTATCATGCGTCAGATGCAGGTGGGCGGCGGCAAGGCCATGAGTTTTGGCAAGAGTCGTGCCCGGCTCTCCGATGCGCAGCAGCAGGTGACCTTCAAGGACGTTGCCGGTGTTGACGAGGCCAAGGAGGAGTTGGAGGAGATTGTTTCCTTTTTGAAGGATCCCAAGAAATTTTCCCGACTGGGCGGGAAAATTCCCAAGGGGGTACTGCTGGTGGGCCCGCCGGGTACTGGCAAGACGCTTCTGGGACGGGCAGTCGCCGGTGAAGCTGGAGTGCCATTTTTCTCCATTTCCGGTTCCGATTTTGTAGAGATGTTTGTTGGCGTCGGCGCCAGCCGGGTGCGTGATCTGTTTGCCCAGGGGAAGAAACATGCGCCGTGCATTATTTTTATCGACGAGATCGATGCGGTCGGGCGACATCGTGGCGCAGGATTGGGGGGTGGTCATGACGAACGTGAGCAGACTCTCAACCAGTTGTTGGTAGAGATGGACGGATTCGAATCGAATGAGGGAGTCATTTTGATAGCTGCCACCAACCGGCCGGATGTGTTGGACCCGGCTCTGCTGCGGCCAGGGCGCTTTGATCGGCAGGTCATTGTGCCGCGTCCTGATGTCCGGGGACGGGAGCTGATTCTCAAGGTGCATTCCAGCAAGATACCTTTGGCTGCAGATGTGGATTTGGAGACGCTTGCCAAGGGAACACCGGGACTTTCCGGGGCGGATCTGGCGAATTTGGTGAATGAGGCTGCATTGCTGGCTGCGCGTTCCAACAAGGACGCGGTGGACCGGGAAGATTTTGAACAGGCCCGGGATAAGGTATTAATGGGCTCCGAACGGCGTTCGATGGTGATCACGGAAAAAGAGAAGCGGAGCACGGCAATTCATGAGGCCGGTCATGCGCTGGTCGCCTTGCTGATTCCTGGAACGGATCCGGTACACAAGGTTTCTATTATCCCTCGGGGGCGGGCTTTGGGCGTGACCATGTATTTGCCGCACGAAGACAAGCATAGCGAAGACAAGGAGAGTCTGGAAGCGCGGATCTGCATTCTGATGAGTGGCAAGGTGGCGGAAGAGATCGTCTTGGGCAGTATTACCAGCGGCGCGGCCAACGATATTGAACGGGCCACTTCCCTTGCCCGTCATATGGTGTGTGAATGGGGTATGAGTGAGCGACTGGGCCCCTTGTCCTTTAATGACGAGTCTGGAGAGATCTTTTTGGGACGCGATCTGGGGCATACCAAGAATTACAGCGAGCAGACCGCCATGGCCATTGATGAGGAGATCCGGGCGATTGTAATCCGCAACTATAGCCGGGCCCAGCAGCTCATTCAAAGTCATCGGGACAAGCTGGATGCTGTTGCCGCGCTGCTTTTGGAACGCGAAACCGTGGAAGGAGACGAAATCCGTCGTTTGGTTTTTGGGGACGAGGCAGTTAAGAGCGAAGAAGAGGAAGAAAATTTCAAGGTCGATACGGCAACGGATGATGCTTCTTCCCCGTCAGAGGAGATCGTTTCCGATACTGAACCCTCTGCGCCGTCTTTGCCCCCCGAGACGCCCCTGTCATGACTCGTCCAGAGAATTTCTTCTTGGTGGGGAAGAACGCAAAGATCGATCTTGTGCGACCATGCGTCATGGGGATTCTCAATGTAACTCCCGATTCCTTTTACGATGGAGGGCGCTATGTGCGCCTGGAACAGGCGCTGAGACAGGCAAGGAAAATGGTGGCGGAAGGCGCCGCCATCATTGATGTCGGTGGCGAAAGCAGTCGTCCCGGTGCGGAAGCAATTACAGCGGAAGAAGAACTCGAACGGGTTATCCCGGTTGTGGAGCATCTTCATGCGGAACTTTCCGTTCCCTTGTCGGTGGATACCTGGAAAAGCGGAGTGGCACGTGAGGCGCTGGCCGTTGGCGTGGATTTTGTTAACGACGTGGGAGGATTGTGGCGGGATCCAGCCATGGTGAAGGTGGTTGCCGAAGCGGGGGCAGGGCTGTTCATTATGCATGCGCGAGGTACTCCTCGGGAAATGCAGCAACTTGCGGAGTATGGCGATGTTGTCGGGGAAGTGAGGGCCTTTCTGAAAAATAAGATGGATTTGGCCCTTGCCGCCGGCATTCCGCAGGAGCGGATAGCTCTTGATCCAGGTATCGGCTTTGCCAAAAATTCGGAGGACAATCTGGAGCTTCTTGGCCATCTCCGAGAGTTTCGGACTTTGCAGGCGCCTCTTCTGTTGGGGGTTTCCCGCAAAAGTTTTTTGGGCACGCTTCTGGGACGTCCTCGTCCGGAGGAGTTATTGTCTGGTACATTGGCGACGATTGCGCTGGGGGTGGCAGCCGGAGTAAAAATTTTTCGGGTGCATGATGTACAGGAGGTGCGAGATGCCGTTGAAACGGCGTGGGCTATTTGTCGTCATGGTTTTGCTCCCGAAAATGGAGGCGCGGAAGAATGAACGAATTTTGGGAGCTGTTCAAAAATTTTCGTTGGCTTGATGGCGTTGATATTCTGTGTGTTGCATTTCTCGTCTATCGAGTGATCTTGCTGATCAAGGGAACGCGCGCCGTCCAGATGCTGGTGGGCTTGTTCATTATTGGCTTTGTCTATATTGGTTCGAGACTGCTTGGCCTCTTCACCCTTCAATGGATATTGGACGGTTTTCTTTCCTCGCTGGTGCTGGTGGTGGTTATCCTGTTTCAGAACGATATCCGGCGGGCGCTCATCAACGTTGGGAAAAAACCCTTTTTCAGCGATTCATCCTCCCGGGAAGAAGGTGAAATTATCGACGAGCTGGTCCGAGCCTGCGTCACGTTGGCCAGCCGCAAGATCGGCGCGTTGATTGTGATCGAGCGGGAAACCGGTCTGCGCGATATACTGGAGATTGGTGTCGAAATTGATGCCAAGGTGGTGGCTGAGCTCATCATCTCCATATTTCTTCCCTATTCCCCGATCCACGATGGTGCCCTAATCCTTCAGCAGGGGAGATTGAAACGCGCCGGTTGCTTTCTGCCGCTTTCCCAGAATCCGGACATCAACAAGAGTCTTGGAACCCGGCATCGCGCCGCTATTGGTTTGACCGAATTGGTTGATGCTGTAGTGGTGGTGGTTTCGGAAGAAACTGGAAAGATTTCTGTGGTGGTGGGAGGCAAGATCACCCGTGATATGAACTCTTCCACTCTGCCTCGTATTCTCAAGCGTTTGCTGGAGCCTTCGAAGAAATGATGAAGATGATTTTTGAAAACTGGCCGGTCAAAATTCTCTCTTTGTTTATCGCGGTGGTTATATGGGTGTTTATCACCGGAGAGCAGGTCGCCGAAGTCGGTTTTTCGATTCCCTTGGAGTTGAAGAACATTCCTAAAGGCTTGATGGTGGTCAATTCGATTCCCGGCGTTATTGATGTGCGTTTGAGCGGCCCCCGCACCATTTTGTCCGGTATTCGTCCTGGAGAGTTGAATCTGACGCTGGATTTGCAGAATGCACGTCCGGGTATGACCAGTTTTGGACGGCTGGAAAATCGCATCCATGTTTCCAGTGCGCTGAAAGTTTCCCGTGTTTCTCCGTCATCCCTGGATGTGCGGCTGGAAGAAGTGGAGGAGAAGCTGGTGCCTGTGCGGGTGATGATGAACGGTATTCCAGCGGAGTCCTACCGGTTGGCCGATGTGGAAGTCAATCCCAAAATGGTGATGGTGAGCGGCCCCCGCAATGAACTTCGGAAAATCCACGAAGTTTCTACGGGGACAGTCGATATCGCGCATCTTGAGAAAAATCTCGCGGTAAAAGTGCCACTTAATTTTGATGGAGATCATGTGTCTTTGGGCGATGTCCATGAAGTGCATGTGCGTATTTTTCTGGAAAAACTGAAACCGGAATTGCCATCGGAAGATGTTGCCCCGGAGACGGAAGAACCGGTTGTCCCCTAGCCTGAAAAGATTGAGCATGTGGGAGGACAAGAGGAAACGGGTAGATCCAAAAAGGAGAAGAAGAATATGGCGGGAAGAATGTTTGGAACCGATGGTGTGAGGGGTATTGCCAATATTGGCTTTTTGAGCGTCGAGAATGTGCTGCGTTTGGGGAGGGCAGCAGCCTATGTCTTTAGGAACGGCAATCGGCGCAGCCGTGTTGTCATTGGCAAGGATACCCGAATTTCCGGCTATATGCTCGAAAATGCCTTGGTGGCTGGCATCTGCTCGATGGGCTGCGATGTTTTGCTGGCGGGCTCCCTGCCAACACCGGGAATAGCTTTTATTACCACGTCAATGAAGGCGGATGCCGGGGTGGTTATCTCGGCTTCTCACAATTCTTTTGAGGATAATGGCATCAAATTCTTTGACCCCCGAGGTTTTAAATTGCCGGACGAGGTAGAAAACCAGATCGAGGATCTGGTGGTTTCCGCCAAAATTGATTCGCTGCGTTCTACTGCGGAGAATGTAGGCAAAGTTTTTCGGATTGATGACGCTCAGGGACGCTACATTGTTTTTGCCAAAAGCGCTTTTCCCCGCGATCTGGATCTCAATGGACTGAAAATTGTGGTGGATTGCGCCAACGGAGCGGCCTATCGGGTAGCGCCTGCGGTTTTTTCCGAATTGGGTGCGGAGGTGATAACAATCGGCGCAAACCCGGATGGCGTCAACATTAATGCCGGAGTGGGGTCACTACATCCTGAAGCATTGGCAGCTGCGGTGGTGGAAAAACACGCCGATCTGGGGCTGGCTCTGGATGGCGATGCGGATAGGGTGATCTTTGTCGACGAGTTTGGCGAGGTGGTGAATGGCGACAAACTTATGGCCATCTGCGGTCGTCGCATGCTTCGTGAACGGCGTCTGGTGAAGGATACCGTGGTGGCTACGGTCATGAGTAACATGGGGCTGGAACTGGCGCTTCGAGAGTTGGGCGGCAAACTGGTGCGTTCCG
>JAFZPK010000015.1 GCA_017552515.1 Deltaproteobacteria bacterium
CCGACGAGGAAAACGCTTCCGGACGGGTCAGTCTCATGACGCTGCACGCCGCCAAGGGACTGGAGTTTCCGGTGGTGTTCATCACCGGCATGGAGGAAGGGCTGCTGCCGCTCCTGCACGGCTACGGTCCGGAAAACGTCAGGGAAATCGAGGAGGAACGCCGTCTCTGCTACGTCGGCATGACCCGCGCCCGCGAGCACCTGACCCTGACCCGTGCCAACCGGAGGCGCGTCTACAACGACTTCGTCAGCAACCCGCCCAGCCGTTTCCTTGGAGAAATTCCCGAGGAGTTCCGCGCGGAGCAACGTCCCCGCCGCCGCGCCCACAATCTGGCGGCGTTGTTTGAAACGCCCATGGCAGATTTTTCACCTGCGGAGCCTGCAGTGGAACCCGTTCCGGATACCGTGCCCGAGATCGAAGTTCTGCCCGATCCTCAGGAATGGCAGCTCCGTCCCGGCTGCCGGGTGCGGCATCCGCAATTCGGAGTCGGCGTGGTGCTGAAGCTGGAAGGCAGCGGCGCCCGGGCCAAAGCCTTCGTGCGCTTTGACTCCGTGGGCATGAAAAAGCTGATGGTGAACTTCGCGGGCCTGACACCGGCCTGATGCTTAAGGCTTCCCCCCTGGGGGCTTTTCCGAGGGCATGGGATAAAATCCGATGCCCGAAGGAAAATGCAGAGCTGTCACGGCGTGAGCCGTGACTTTCCAGCGAAGCGGTGAAAGTAGAGGGAGTTAATCAAAGCAGCAAAGAGGAAAAAAAGTTTTATGGTTTTTCTCAAAAAATTTGTCAGCCTGTTTTCCCAGGCGGAAGACCATCCCGGGACGCCTGCCCCACCGCAAGCACCGGAAGCCCCTTCCTTTCTCCCGGCGGGGGAAAAGCCTCCCGCCACGCCGGAAAACCTCCCGACGGTAAACCTCCTGCCGGAAGACCCGTCAGCCTCCCTGTCTCAACCAGATGCTCCGGCACCCGTTTCACCGGGATCACCTGCGGCGGAGGAAAAGCCCGAAGCCCAGGGCGGCGGACGTTATGTCTACGCCCGCTACCTTTCCGTCCGGGATAGTCTGATCTGCTTCAAGAGCGTTGACGGACTCTACTTCGGACAGGCGCGGGCCCATTTTACCCACGCGCAGCCCGATCTGCGGATCGGCGGGTACGCATGGTTCCAGACTGGCAATCAGGAACGGGGCGTCTTCTGGCACAAGATGAGGAATCCCGCCAGCCTCCCGGCGGAAAGCCAGTCCTTCAAACAGCATTACAAAGTTGGCGACAGGCTCATCCTGCCCATCATCGGCAGGACGGAAACCAGCATCAAGGTGGCGCTGGGGCCGACGCTGTTCTCCTTTGTCGAGCGCGACAGCCTGCCCGCCGGCATCGGCTACGCCGATCTGAACGTCAACGACATCTGGCAGTTTGAGCTGCGGGAAATGGCCGACAACGAGGAGGGCAAGCTGCGCGTGACCCTGTATCCGCTGGCCCGGTACGATGACGACAGCGCCATCTTCCCCGCCACGCTGAAGGATCTGCGGATTCCCCAGACGACCCTGGACCGGATCCGGGCGGATGGCAGCCGCCGTGCCGCGCTCGAACGCGCCATGGACGCCCCCTTGAGCACTGCGGCGCTCAAGCAGTTCATCGAACGGAAATACCAGCAGCAGAAAGACGAAAACATCCTGCTCATCTGGCAAAACTGCTTCGGCCTGATCATGGATATCGACCTGGGCATCAGGGACGGCAACGGTGTGCAGCTGAAGGCCTATGTCCAGAAAAACAACGGCAGGGACAGTTTTTTTCTTCCCCAGATAGCGGAGGCGGATTCCTCCCACGAGATGGAACGCTACGTCTTCATCGACAACTGGGATACGGTGACCGGACGGCTGGCGGAACTCGCGCTTGAGGAAAACTGGGATTTCGCCAACGAAAGAAAGGGCAAACGCTACATTCTCGCGCAGTATCTGCGCTACACCTTTTACAAGGCCAGGATGGATGATCTGCTGTACGAGGAAAAGAACGGCGCCATCTTCAACACCGGTCTGGTGGATGCCTCATACGACGACATCTACTGCTATCTGAAAAAGAACAGCAAAATAAAAGATCCCCTGAAACGCCGCTGGGCCATCGGATTTTTCGCCTGCCGCGGCAAGGGGAGCGAAGGCAAGCTGCTCAACCGGCTGTTCGGCAGCTTCCCGGAGGCGCCTTCCTACATCAGGCCGGATCAGCTGGAAAACATCTACTTCGATACCGGCAGGGATCTGGTCTGCGACTACGAGCACATCATCAGGGACAACCTGAAAAGGCTGCCCATGGAATTCATCGCCAGTACCTTCGACAACGATTCCCATCTGAAGAAAATGATCCATGAAAGGTATCCCTTCAAGGAGATCAAAAAGTACATCGTCGAAAACAAGGCCATGGTAGGCCGTCTGGAAAGCGCCCTGGAACATGCGGTTGAAACCTCGAAGAAGTACTGCCGGTGGAACTACAGGAGGGCCATTCCCATCTACTATCCGCGCACCAACAGCATCAACCTGCTGATACCGCTCAACCTGTGCGGAGACAAGGATACGGCGGATGCCGCGCTGGTCATCGAAAAGCTGAAGAACGGCAACTACCAGGGGCAGACCATCCTCACGCTGGACATGGCCTACCAGAACGCCCGCCAGATCTGCCGCCTCAACAACGAATGGCTTACGCTGGATGCCATCGTTGAATCCGGAAATACGGAACAGGAAGAAGACGAAGAGCCGGAAAACGCCTGAAAAGCCGCCTTAACGGCGTGAATCCACCCAGGAAAAGAAGCGCGCTCCTTAAAAAGCGCGCTTTTTCAGTTTTCCGCCTTCAGAGCCCGGATCATCAGATCCGTCAGGGCGGTTTGGGGGGATTTGTTTTCGTAGAGGACCCGGTAGACCTCGTTGATGATCGGCGTTTCCACACCGACCTTCGCGGCCAGCTGAAAGGCCGACAGACTGGTATAAACGCCTTCCGCGACCATGTTCATGCCGGACAGAATGTCCTGGAGAGAGCGGCCCTTGCCCAGCTCCATGCCGAGCTTGCGGTTGCGCGAGAGTCCTCCTGTACAGGTCAGCACCAGATCGCCCATTCCGGAGAGCCCGAAAAAGGTTTCGGGAGAGGCCCCCAGACGGCTTCCCATCCGGCAGATTTCCGCAAGGCCGCGGGTAATGAGCGCGGCGCGGGTATTGTCGCCCAGGCCCAGGCCATCGGAAATGCCGCAGGCCACCGCCATGACGTTTTTCAGGGCGCCGCCCAGCTCCACACCACGGACATCGCTGTGCGTATAGACACGAAACGAGCTGGTATTGAAGATCTGCTGCGCCCACCGCGCCGTCTTTTCATCGCGGGAGGCAACCACCGTGGCGGCCGGCAGCTGCCGGGCCACCTCGCGCGCGAAGTTGGGACCGGAGAGAAACACCGTCCGCGCGGCAACATTCTCGGACGCGACCTGGGCAATCACCTCGGACATGGTCATCAGCGTGTCATTTTCTATGCCCTTGGAAGCGCAGACCAGCACCGTTTCCGGAGAAAAGGCCAGACGCTCCAGAACCGGGCGCATATGTTGCGACGGCGTCACCAGCACGACCATATCCTTTTCCATGGAAGCTTCCAGGAGATCGTTCGTCGCCATCAGATGATCCGGCAGCGGGAAACCGGGCAGATAGCTGCGGTTTTCGTGGTGCTGGTTGATGTCCTGCGCCACCTGCTCCTCGTAGGTCCACAGGGTCACCGGATAGCCCTTCACTGCCAGCAGGCGGGCCAGCGCCGTGCCCCAGCTGCCACCCCCAATCACTCCCATGTTTTTCATCGGCCCTGCTCCTTTATACGGTTAGTCGTTTTCCGGTTCCTCCGGGTTACCTTTTCCGGCCTCATCCTCTTCGCCGCCGTCATTTTCAGTTTCGGTTTCGGCATCATCAAAGAGGCGGCCATCGGCATCGTCGGTTTCGTCGTCGTCATCCTTTTCCGCCAGTTTGGCCACCGCGACGATCACTTCGCCCGCATCCATATTCATCAGCCGGACTCCCTGGGTATTGCGGCCGATAACGGAGAGATCGCCAACCCGGGTACGCAGAATCTTGCCCTGGCTGGTCACAAGCATCAGATCCTCGTCTTCTCCGGTCATCTTGATATCGACCACCGGCCCATTGCGCTCGGAGGTCTTGATCGTGATGAGGCCCTTGCCGCCCCGGCTCTGCAGGCGGTATTCC
>JAFZPK010000164.1 GCA_017552515.1 Deltaproteobacteria bacterium
ACTTCTGATGCTCTATCAATTCTATTTTGAAATCTATGTGTACCTATTTTGTTGTTCTCTGTATTTTATCCTCCATCTGTCATACTGCAAAATGCCCGCTTTTACTCTTCAAGATGCGCCTGCAGGAACATGCTTTTTGAGAGTGCATCGAAGAAACTCTGGTAGGGGGCAGGATCCTGAATAGGTGTCACATTGTACTGGGCATTGGCCCGTACCGTCATCTGATCTTTACCTCTGGGGGTAACGTTGACGGTCATGCGGATCGTATATCCCTTGAGTTTGGTTCCGGTTACGCTGCCAAGGGGCAGGGATGCCTTGTCAATGACAAAGCCCAGATCCTGAAGTGTGGCTATAACAGCCTCGACAGTTTTCTGTTTATCTGATGTGTCGAAGTAGCGACTCTGTATCTGACGCAGTTTCAGCTGCTCCGCTCCATTAGCGTCAAGAACGCCCTGGCGCGCGTTGACCGCGCATCCACCAAGGGCAAGAGTCAGAAGAGAAAGAACGATAACAAGTTGTTTTTTCATATCTCATGTGCCTCCAGAAAGACGGATTTTGAAAGTTTTTCAAAAAATTCCTTGTAAATTTCCACATCACTGATCTGCTCGGCTTTTGTACACTGGCCCACGGTATTCATTATCAGGCGTTGAAATGTGACACGTACCGTCGATTCGTTGACGTCTGGCTTCTGGCGCATAACCATGGAAACCCGGATGATCTGATGTGAATCTATTGGCATGGCCCCGCCTCCAAGAGCGGCAATCAGGATTGCTCCGGCTACTTGGCCGGCGCTTGTCGCATCACGTGTTTTGGAACCGGTCAGAACGCCCAGAGGAATCTCCGATTCTTCCAGGGTAAAACCCAGATCCTGCAAGACATTGGCGGCAGCGCCCAACATCTGTTCCTTGTTGGTCGTTTCAAAACGCCGGGTTTGAAGTTGACGGTCTGCCAAACTCTCCGGCGGGAGTTCAAGCGCCTCTTTGGGAACTTGGACGCATCCCGCCAGCAGGCCCAAACAGATAAAAAGAACAAGCAATCTTTTCATGGTTGTGTTCTCCTAGAAGCTGGATTGACGGTAGGAATAATCGCGGACTGTGTTGTCCTTGTTAAATTTGATAATAATGGTGATGGTCCGTTGGTTGGATGAACTTGCGCCAGCCTCACTACCTACACCACCGAGAATGAGGAACAAACCGCCCGAGGACGAAGAGTATGCTCTTTCCGTGGCTACCTTGTCATAGACCCAGGTTTCCCGGCGCTCGCTGTCGGTGGTAACCATGTTGGGCGAACCGAGAATGGAGACGACCTCGGCTCCGGACATGCCCACTCGAATTTCACGCTGGACCTTGGCAATGGAAAGCCGGTCTCCGGCATCATTGCGAACGGCGGCACGATGCTGTTCGGCGGTCATGCATCCGGTCATGGCCAGACACAGAATTCCCAGAAGAACAGAGCGTTTTTTCATTCTTTTTTCTCCTTTCCATCAAAGATTAATCAGGGGAACATGAAGGATGCTGGAGGTGGTAATGCTGGTGATTTGGTGGTGCCTAGCCAAGCCAATAATATGATCATGATGATTAAAGCTAAGATTCCTTTTAAAACAGTGTCACCAAAAGAAACTCCCCCAACCAATGCGCCAAGAATAAGGATGACTATAAACAATTCCAACATGAATATATCTCCTTATTTAAGGTATATAAAACATACATTAATAAACAATCTTATTTTTACATATTAATCTATACTGCCATTATTTAAGGTAACATCATGCATAAGATCACCAAGAGATTTAAAGTATCCTGTAAAACTTACTGACTGGCCTTTACTAAGAGATGATATTCTTTTTATTTGTGTAAAATCGTCTTTATCTACTAAAACTTTGACAGATTTACCATCTACATCAATAGAAACATATATATCTCTTCCATTGATTGCGTAACCAGCATCTTTAAATGTTCCGCTCAAACTAACACGTCTTCCTTCAAAATTTTTCCATTTCTCCATGCGCTGTAGAGTTGACATGTTTCCTGCAGAATCGAGATAGTCACAATAATCACTCCATATACCATAGGAAAATGCTGAAGTAGATACTGTTGACATTACAAATACCATAATAATTACCAAATTTCTCATCACTTGTTCTCCTTTCTGGTTTGGTTGAACATATACAATTTTTTATCATAAATAAAAAAAGGGCATGATTCCTATCATGCCCTCACAAGGTACCACCAGATACTCATGTCAAGACATCGACAAAATCATGCCCAAATAGAAGCATATTCCATCAGATGTTGACTGTTGATAAAGAATTGGCGGTTCTCGTGAGGTCAACTTCTGTATTTAAAGAACATATTCAATTTTTATATCAAAACATATGGTTTGCTTGTTAATGAATCGTAATTTCTTTCTCCTTGAAATAAATAATGATATACTTATGAAAAAACATTTTTTAATAAGTAAAAACAATTATAATAATAAGTAAAGAAGTAATAAAATCAAAGTTAAACATCCACATCCTTCATGCACAGATTCAGGTTTTTCTTCTGACATAGAAATTCCTTAGTCAAAATTGTTGGCAATAAAAAAGGGCATGACTCATATCGTATTCTCACATAGCGCCAAACGCTCATCTCGAGACAACGACAGAATCACGCCCATAGAAGCGTATCCCGTTAGATGTTGACTGTTGATAAATAATTGGCGGTTCTCGTGAAGTCAACTTCTGCATTGTTGTTACGTATTCAATTGAAAGACCAAAGTGTCCTGCCTCTGCTTGGGTACGCGGAGCGAGGACATAGTCGCCTTATGTTTTACTCAAAAGATATACTTGCGCAATCTCCTCTTGTGTTTTTGGAGGAAGATTTTTCCCATGTACCTGCCCGGAAAATTGACAATAAAAAGGGCATGACATCCATCATTCCCTCACGTGGTACCGCCAAGCACCTTTCAACAGATAATGACAGAAGCCATGCCCGACTTGGGCATGTCCGCCAGAGGTTGACTGTTGGTAGGATCTGGCGGTTCTCGTGAGGTCAACTTCTGCGTTCACACAGTATATTCAGTTATAAAATCAAAGATCTAGCCCCACTTATGCAAGGCTGAATTACTATCTTTTACAACTCTCCTATCATAATTGTTCTTGCGAATATTGCAAGCGATTTCTTTTCCGTTTCGGGCATCTTCAAATGTGGTTCCCTATCTGTTTTTGCTGGAACAAGTGATCTTGCCGCAATATTCGTCCGAAGCCGGGAGCTGAACAAATGGGATTACCTCGGAGCTCTTTCCCCCACGAGTACGTTGAAACCGGCCACAGCGCCGCAAGGATCATCTGGCGTTTTCCCAAGCACTGGCAGGGAAGGGGGATATGTGAACAAAATGTGCAATAATTACTTTGAATGCGGGTGGCTGATATGTTATAAATCAAGAAAATTGTGGATAAATATACTATGAACGCTGTTTGCTCCAGATTGATATCAAATGAGGCAAGGATATGAACATCGCAGATATGGAAAATACAGGATATGTACTGATAGCAATGATAGTGTTGGCTTCCATATTTTTGCTCTTTATAGTTATAGAATTCATATATTATGAAATAAATGACAAATTGTTTCTTGTCAAAAA
This sequence comes from Deltaproteobacteria bacterium, assembly GCA_017552515.1. Taxonomy (GTDB): domain Bacteria; phylum Desulfobacterota; class Desulfuromonadia; order Desulfuromonadales; family JAAYDE01; genus RGIG7977. The sequence continues at coordinate 3,625 of JAFZPK010000164.1, forward strand.
TATGGATTCGCTCACCAATATTTTATTCTTCATGGGGATATTTTTTCTGCTGATGTGCGCCGTCTATTTCGCGCTTATGGAAAAATATATCCTGTCTTCAGCATTTGTGATTGTCCTGCTCTACAGTATTTTCAGGTACAGACAGAGCGGGAAGAAGGAACCGGAAGTACCGCCGGAGTTTGACAGCTTTTGAGGCGTTTTATTTTTAGGCGCAAAAGCGGATTTTTGAGGACAAAAAAGCGGCGCTGTCTCTTCAAAAGGACAGCACCGCTTTTTTATTTGGCACGGTGTGCTCTTATCCCTCATCCACTGGGTCACCGGGACCGCCGCCGCCATCCACGCGATCCAGTTGCGGACCGATTGGATAACTGCCCAGAATGCGGAAGCTGTTGCAGGCCTCCTTCAGTTTTTCAAGCAGAGTGTCGTGAGAGTGGTCTTCAAGGTTGCTTTCCACATCGGCGAAGAATGCGTATTTCCAGCGTTCACCCTTCAAGGGGCGCGATTCGATCTTGCGCATGTTGATGCCATGGGTCGCCAGCAGGTTCAGCACGCCGGAGAGCGCCCCGGATCTGTCGGGCAGGGTGAAGAGCAACGAGGTTTTGTTGTCTTCGGATGCCGTGTCTGAAGACGAAGTGCGCGCCGGTTGCGGCCCGATGATGACGAAGCGCGTCCAGTTGCCGGAGGCGTCTTCGATATGGCGGGCCAAAACATCAATTCCCACTATCTTGGAGAGGCTGGCATGCCCGATGGCTGCGGCGTCCTCATGGCCGCAGGCCCGCCGGGCGGCCGCAGCTGTCGATTCAACGGGCACCAACGAGGCGTTGGGCACATGGGCGCGCAGCCAGTTGCCGCACTGGGCCAGCGGTTGCGGATGGGAGTAGACCGTGCGTACCGCCGCCAGAGCTGGCGCATCGCTCAGGAAACAGTGTGCGATACGGGAAAATAGCTCGGCCTGAATGAAAACCTCGTGGGAAAGGAAGAGATCAAAGCTTACCCCCACCGTCCCCTGGAGGGAGTTTTCGAGCGGCACCACACCCAGCTCACATTGGTTGGTGGCGACCATGTCGAAGATTTGGGTAATGTTGCCGCAGGGGTAAAAGAGAGCCGAATGTCCCAGGTATTCCAGGCCGGCGAAATGGGAAAAGGTGCCCTCCGGCCCCAGGTAGGCCACGCGTTGCGGGCGCTGCAGGGCTCGCGACGACGACATGATTTCACGCCACAGAGAACGCAGGTGGGAGTCGGGCAGTGGCCCCCGATTGAGCGCCGAAAGCCGGTCCAGTACTTCCCGCTCGCGCTGCGGCCTGAAAATGGCTCCCTGTGTGTCGGCCTTGATGCGTCCCACTTCAAGGCTCAAGGAGGCTCGCTGGTTGAGAAGCTCCAGCAACTGCCGGTCGACGAGGTCGATTTCATGCCGGATGGCATTCAGGCGCGCGGCGTTTTCCGGGCTTTCCTGCGCTTCGTGATTCATGGCTTTCAGACCTCCCGGATATCTTCGGCGATGCGCATGCCGAAATGGCGTCCGGCCTGATCGGTGCGGCAGAGTACCTGATCGCCCGCTTCAAGCGTGACAACGCTCAAGGGGCGGCCGTCCGGCGCGGTCAGGCGGATGGTTTCGGCGTTTTGCAGAAAGACCGCACCGCTTTTGACACCCTCGTCCGTTGTGATCTGGGCTTCGATCAGCAGCATCGGGCGGACTTCGATCTTGACGCGGCCGACAACCGCCGTGCGTGCGGAACCGTCCGAGGAGAGGATCAGCACCTCCTGACCGGCGGCCAGCTCGCCCAGATAGCAGGTGCGATCTCCCGGCAGACGCGTATAGGCATGGACGCCTCCGGCGTTGATCCGGAAGGGACGTGCCGCCACATACTCGTTGTGCTCGGTTTCGGCATGCACCAGAAAGGTGAAGGCGCTGGAATTGCCCACCAGCATTCCCTGGCCGCGCTGCATGAGAGAGAGCGTATCAACGCAGACCCGGTGGCCGAGTCCAACGCTCTGCACCCTGGTGATGGTGGCCGCCTGCAGCGGTTCGCGCGTCTGCGCGAGCTTGCACTGCGCCACGATCTCCTTGAGGGTTTTTGCCGCCTCCGGCAGGATGACAACGCCTGTCACGCCGCGCTCCAGAATGCCGCAGGCCAAATGGGCTTCATCAAGATTTGCGGCTTCGGCCAGCAAAGCGCCGCTTTTGGCCAAAGGGTTGTCTCCCTGGGCCAGCAGGTTTTCCACGGGAATGACTTCCCAGCCGCGCGCGAGAAGCACGGTTTCACCGGCTTTCAGACGCCGCGCCGCTTCTTCCTCGTCGGATTTGGCGGCAAGCGTCACCGGACTCAAATCTTCGTAGGCCAGCACCTCGCAGCGCGCCAGTCCCTGCGCCAGCCGCACCTGATCTGCCGGAACAATGAGGCCGTCCACACCCGATTCCAGGGCGTAGGTCACCTGTTCCTTGACGAAGGGCACACTGGCGAAATAGAGCTTGCTCATGTCACTCTCCCACGATTTTCAGAGCCTCTTCCACGGAGGCGTCTTCATGGACAAGGGCGCGCAGGGCCGAAACCAGCGCTATGCGATTGCGGTGCTGGAAGACGTTGCGGCCGATGGAGATTCCCGCGCCGCCCGCCTGCAGCGAATCATACACCATCTGCAGCAGTTGCCGCGTCGAACCCATCTGCTCTCCGCCGGCGATGACCACCGGTACGCAACAGCCCGCGACCACATCGGCGAAACTCCTGGGATCGCCGGTGTAGGAGACCTTGACGATGTCCGCGCCCAGCTCCGCGCCGATCCGGGCGCAGTGCGCCACCACCTCGGGAGCGAAGCTGTTCTTGATCTTGGGGCCGCGCGCGTAGACCATGGCGAGCAGCGGCATGCACCAGTTGTCGCAGGTTTCGGCCACCTTGCCCAGATCGGAAAGCATGGCCGTTTCATTGGGATCGCCCAGATTGACATGCACCGAAACGCAGTCGGCGCCATGCTTGATTCCTTCCTCCACTGTACCGACCAGAATCTTGCTGTTGGGCGTGGTTGTCAGCGCCGTGGAGGCGGACAGATGGACGATGAGCCCGATGTCCTTGCCGGCGTTGCGGTGCGCACAGCGCACCAGCCCCTTATGCATGAGCACGGCGTCCGCGCCGCCGTTGGCCATATCGTTGACGGTTTCCCGCATGTCGATAAGACCGCTCATGATGCCTACAGTTACGCCGTGATCCATGGGGACGATGATGGTGCGGCCGTTCTTGCGGTTGATGATACGTTCCAGACGGACTTTTTTACCGAGATACATGGTGCAGCTCCTTTGTGTTGAGTAGTGCCGTTTTCCAAATTTTTCCGCAGCCTTGAGCGGACCGCAATATAAAAAGGGCCACAGGTTGCGGTAAAAGCCTGTGGCCCTTTGGGAAACTTGGCGGATATGCGTGAATAGGCGTCAGCTCAGCTCCCTGCCACAGGCTTTGGTAAACCAGAAATACGCATAATACGCGTAAAAGCGCCCGGTGCTAAAACCGGCCGTGTTGTTTGCGCCAAAGTTTGTGGTGCTGTGGAACGCCATGGTTAAACTCCTTCTGTGGGCAAGCTTTAGCGCTGTTAAGGAGAAATTGTCAATAGAAAAACGGATCCTTGAGAAAATGGCCCGGAAGAGGCCTTCAAGACCGTTTTTTGACGAGAAAACGGCCACCCATGGCGCGGTAGACGGTGCTTTCGTCGCGTAGCAGCGCGTATTTGGCCTGCACCACCGACTGCCGGGTGGCATCTTCGGTATTCAGCGCTTCCAAATAGTCTTTCAATTCGCCCGCCCCCAAGGTGTAGCGTGCCTCGTAGTGGGCGGTAATGGCCTTTTCGCGTTCCAGCCGTTGTCTCAGCAGGACCAGGCTGCGGCGGCTCTCCTCGCTTGTCCGGTAGGCGGCCCAGACCTCATTGAGCGCGCCGGTGACGGCGGTTTCAAAATCCAGCCGGGCCAGTTCGTAGTCGTCTTCGGCGATTTTGACATTGGCGCGTACCCGGGCCCAGTCCAGAAAGGGCAGATTGAGGCCCGCATTGCCGGCCAGGAAGGGGAATTTGAAGGCCTGTCCGCTGCTTGTGGCGCTGGTGCCAAAGGCGCCGCCCAGCGTGACGGTCGGATACCAGGAGGCCTGGGCGGATTGCAGGGAGTAAAAGGCGCTCGCAAAACGCATCTGCGCCGCCTGCAGATCGGGACGCGCGCCCAGCGCCGCAATGGGCACCTCCAGATCCACAGGGATGTTTTTCTGCTCAAGCAGGGCCGTGCTGGCAATCGGCGGCAGATCTTTTGCCGGACAGTTCAGCAGATCGGCGAGCGTCTGTACAACGCCCGCTTCTTCGGCAAGCAGGGTGCGCAGCTGGTTTTGCGCGGTGAGCAGCGACCGTTCGGCCTGCTGTGCTTCGACTGGTGCCACCTTGCCCAGGGAGACCTTGATTTGGACCAGCGAAAACAATTTTTGATAGCGGGCGATGCTGTCGCGGGTGAGGCTTTGAGCTTCCCGAAGATAGCGCAGATTGGAATAGCTGTTGATGACCGAGTGGATAAGGGCCAGCCGCACGGTATCCCGGTCGGCAATGGTGGCTTCATGCTCCCATTTGCGGGCGGCGACGTTGTCTCTCAGGCGTCCCCAGAGATCCAGCTCGTAGCTTAAGCCCAGATCGGTCTGGTAATTGTGACTGACACGGCCGTTGCGCAGTTCACGCCGGGCCGAGACGCCGCCATCTCCGTAAGCGGTGGGGAAGATATCGGCTCCGGCCAGTCGCGCCTGCATCAGCGCCCGGTGGATGCGCAGCGCGCTCTGCGCCAGATCCGTGTTGCGCTCAAGCGCCGTTTCCAGGTAGTGGTTGAGCAGGGGATCACCGTAACCGCGCCACCAGTTGCGATCTTCCATAAAATCTCTATCCATCTCCTCGCGGCCAAGAACTGGATGTTCCGGAGAAGCCTCCGGCGGTGGGAGCGTAGCGCAGGCGGCCAGCCCCAAAACGGTGAAGAGGGCAGTCGCGGCCATCCGGAATCTTTTCAATCTTTTAAAAAGAGAATTGAAAGAGCGACGGTTCATGAATTACTCCCGTGCCAGAGCTTCGATGGGGTTGAGTTTGGCGGCGTTTTTGGCCGGAATGAAGCCGAAGATGATGCCGATGGCGGACGAGCAGACGAGTGCCACGGCCATGATCCCGCCGGAATAGACCATGGGGAAGCTCGTGGTGATGAGCGTGAAGAGCCGGCCGATGAGCAGGGAAATCGCAATCCCCAGGATCCCGCCCACCACGCAGATCAACACTGCCTCGATCAGGAACTGCTCCATGATGTTGCCCTGCCGCGCGCCCACGGCCATGCGCACGCCGATCTCCCGGGTACGCTCGGTTACAGACACCAGCATGATGTTCATCACCCCGATGCCGCCCACCACCAGCGAAATCACCGCAATGCCCGAGATGAGCAGCTTCATGGTGCCGGTGGTGCTCTCCACGGTCTGGCGGATGCTGTCGGTGTTGATAGTGAAGAAGTCCCGTTTCTTGTGCCGCGCCTCAAGCAGTTCGGTGAGCTTCTTTTCGGCCATGAGCGGCAAGACATTGTCGTCCACCTTCACCGTGATCGAAGTAATGAACTTCGCGCCGGTGATGCGCCGCATGACCGTGGTGTAGGGCGCGTAGACGTTCAGGGTATCCGCGCCCGGGCCGAAGCTGCGTTCCTGCTTCTTCAGCACGCCGATGATGCGCAGCGGCTTCTGCCGGAAGATGATGATCTCTCCCAGGGCGTTTTCGCCGGGGTTGAAGAGCTTGGAGTAGGTGTTGTGGTCGATGACCGCGACCGCCGCGGTGGCGCGCACGTCGCTCCGGGTGAAGTAGCGGCCCTGGGCGATTTCCTGGGCCTTGACCTCAAGATAGCGCTCGCCCACGCCGTTCAGGTTGGCAGTGACCGTTGTGTTGCCGAAGACCAGGTCGGCGGTACTGCTGGTGTTGGGGGTTACCGCCGCAATGTAGGTCTGGCGGCCAAGGATCTCGGCGTCGGCCACGGTGAGCGTGCGGATGCTGTTCGCCCGGCGGTCGCCCCGGCCCGTGCCCCGCATGATGTCGATGGTGTTGCTGCCCATGGAGTTGATGTCCGCGATAATCTTCTGCTGGGAGCCGTTGCCCAGCGCCACCACCGAGACTACCGAGGCGATGCCGATGATGATGCCCAGCATGGTTAGCAGCGAGCGCATTTTGTGGGAGAGGATGGCCTGCGTCGACATCCGGAAGGATTCCCTGAACTGGTCGATCTTGTTGGCGAAGAAACGCCGCTTGCCGGTTTGCGGTTTGGAAAAGGCAGGTTTCTGCTCCATGTCCCTGTTGCGCTGATCGGCGATGACCATGCCATCGCGGATCTCGATCACGCGGTTGGCATGGGCCGCAACGCCGTGATCGTGGGTGACGACCACAACGGTGTGCCCCCTGTCGTTCAGCTCTTTCAGAAGCTGCATGACGTTTTCGCCGCTTTTGGAGTCGAGGGCGCCGGTCGGCTCGTCCGCCAGGATGATCTGGCCGCCGTTCATGAGCGCCCGCGCGATGCTCACCCGTTGCTGCTGACCGCCCGAAAGTTCGGTCGGCAGGTTTTTGAGCTTGTCGCCCAAGCCCAGATCGTTGAGCAAAAGGCGGGCATGCGCGCTGCGTTCCTTGCCGGAAACTCCCGCATATACCGCTGGAAGGGCGGCGTTTTCCTCGGCCGAAAGATTGGGGAGAAGATTGTAACGCTGGAAGATGAAGCCGATGTAGCGGTTGCGCAGGTCGGCCAGCTGATTGGCGGAGAGGTGCGTGGTATCGGCGCCGGCGATGCGGCAGGTGCCGGAAGTCTGGATATCCAGGCAGCCGATGATGTTCATCAGCGTGGACTTTCCCGAGCCGGACTGGCCGATGATGGCCACGAAATCTCCATCTTCCACGCTCAGGGAGATATCCTTCAGGATGTGGACGCGGCTGGCCCCCTGGCCGAAAAACTTGTTGATGTGGTCAAGCTCGATTATGGCGCTCATCGGCGTGAGCCTCCCATCATTGCTCTTTGCGATCTGCGGGCCCCGCGGGGATCGTTACCGCTTGCCTTGAGCTCCTCGGCTGTAAGCTGGCCGAGGATCACCTTTTCTCCCTCCTGGATGCCGCTGCGGATCTCCACCCGCACGCCATCGGAAAGGCCGGTCTGCACCTCGCGTTCCTCGGGGGTGTCCAAAACGGTGAGGATCTGCACGTACGAATGGCGCCGCCTCGTCTGCACTGCGATGAGAGGCACCGTGATGACATTCTGCACCTCGTTAACCGTGATGGTATTCTCCGTCGTCATGCCGATGCGCAGGAGTCCTTCCGGATTGTCCAGCACCGCCTTGCCGTAGAAGTAGACGGCTTCCGACGAGGAACTCGAAAGGCCGGAAGATGAGGAGCTCTTGTCATACTGGCCGTCGGAGAGCGTGGTCAGCCCCGGATCGAGCGAGGTGATGCGGGCGGAGAAGACCTTGTCGTTCAGGGAAAGGACCGTGAATTCCAGGGGCATGCCTTCCCGGATCACACCGATGTCGCCCTCCGAGATTTCAATGTTGTTTTCCATCCTGGTGAGATCGGCGATCTGCACGAGGGTAGGCGTGGTCTGGTTGGCGTTGACAGTCTGGCCTTCCTCCACCACCACCGCCACCACGGTGCCGTTCAGGGGCGCGGTGATATGCGTGTAGCTCAGATTCAGCCGGTCGGTATCCAGCGCCAGTTCGGTTTGCTTGATCTGGGACTGTACCTGCGTCAATTCGGCCCTGGCCAGAGCCAGTGTGTTTTCCGCATCCTCATAGGCTTCCTTTGAGGTCGCGCTCTTTTTGTACAGCGCCTTTTCCCGCTCAAAACGGGTCTGCGCAATACGCAGATTCGCCTCCTTGGCCACCAGGTCGGCCTTGCGGCTGGCCAGAATGGCGCGATCGGTGTTGTACTGGTTCAACTGGGAGACCGAGTCGATCTCCGCCACCGGGTCGCCCTGTTTAACCTGCTGGCCCAGTTTGACATGCAGTTTCTTGATCTGTCCGGAAACCTGGGCGCCCACGCTCACCAGATCAACGGCTCCTATGGTTCCGGTTGCCACCACTTGCCGGGTGATGGCGCCGCGGGCGGCCGTTTCGGTGAGGTAGGCAATTTTGCCGGTTTTGCCGGTATGCTGCCAGTACCAGAAGGCGCCTCCGGCCACTATGGCCAGCAGCAGAACGATAAGCAGTGATTTTTTCATCGCTTTGTCCTCCCTGGAATTTGCGCTCAAAGGACGGCCCTGCTGGCCCCTTTGGTTTCCGCCGGTTGATCCTGATGAAAAAAACATATATTGCCGTTTAACGCAACGGAAACTCCAGACGGCTAATGCCTTTATGAGGAGAAAAAACGCCGGCTTTTCCCTTTGGGAAACAATTTTTTAACAAAGGCGCTTGACAGAACGGCGTAGATAGTTTATCAGCTTTTCCCCAAAAAAGGAGAAGGTTTCATGCACGTCAATCGGATTTCCCCTATCGCTTTCATCTTTGCTGGCTGGTGGTGGCGTACTTTTGTGCGAAAGGGGGACGTGCGGGCATAGAAATCCATAAGCTTTGAGTGTGCAGGAAGAATGATTTGGAAGCGCCGTTTCCCCCTTGAGGAAACGGCGCTTTTTGTTTTTTCAACATACGGAAAAGGAAACGCTTATGACGAACAAACCTGTTGCGGAAGAGGTGGTGTTCGTACGGCAGACGGTTCGCTGGCTGCCCGCGGACATGGATACGCCCATCAGTCTGTTTCTGGAAACGGTGGGATCCGGAAACGGTATTTTGCTGGAAAGCGCGGAAGTGGACGGGCGCTGGGGACGCTACAGCATCCTGGCCTGCGACATGGCGCTTTCTATAGCCTGCGAAGAGGGCCGGCTTGCGGTGACGGCCCATGATGAACGTTTCCGGCCGCTGGAAACGCTCTCCGGCCGGGATTTTTTGCCGGGTCTGCGGGAGCTCATGCAGCGTCTGGACATTGCCGCGCCGGAGGGGGAGATGGTGCTTCCGCCCATTACCCGCGCCCTGTACGGGTATCTGGGTTTTGAAATGGCCGCGCTTTTCAACCCGAAGCTGGCCGCGATCGTACCGGTGAACGAAGCCCGCTGTCAGCTGATGCTTCCTGCTACGGTGCTGGTGTTCGATCATCTCTACAATCGCCTCTGCCAGGTCACTCTGGGAGAGCATCGGAAACCGGCGGAATTTTCCAGAAGCTCCATAGCCTGCGGGAAGAGCTGCGTTCCAGGGAATATCCGGGAGGATGAAGTTCTCAGTACGCCGGACGAGGCCGGTTATCAGCACTGGGTGAGCGCCATCAGGGAGATGCTGAGGGCGGGCGAGGCGATTCAGGTGGTGCCCTCGGTGCGTTTTGAAACGCCTTTTGCCGGCGACCCCTTTGGACTTTACCGCCGGATGCGCCGTTTCAACGCCTCTCCCTACATGTTTTACATGCGTTTTCCGCAGCTGACGCTGTTTGGCTCTTCTCCGGAAGTCATGGTGCGCTGCACGAACGGCCAGCTGTTGTTGTCGCCCATTGCCGGCACCCGTCGCCGGGGCCGCGACGATATCGAGGATTCCCGGCTGGCGGTGGAGCTGCGCGACGATCCCAAGGAGCGCGCCGAACATGTCATGCTGGTCGATCTGGGACGCAACGACCTGGGGCGCATCGCCCGCCCCGGCAGCGTGAATCTGGAACGTTTCATGGAGGTGGAGCGTTTCTCCCACGTGATGCATCTCACCAGCCGGGTGACGGCGCGTCTGGGTGAGGGGATGGACGCCCTGGACGTGCTGGCGGCCACCTTCCCGGCGGGAACGGTTTCGGGAGCGCCAAAGATCCGCGCCATGGAAATCATCCGTGAGCTGGAGGGACGTCCGCGCGGACCATACGCCGGCTGCATCGGCTGGATAGGCCTGGACCGGGGAAGCGTCAATCTCGACATGGGCATCACCATCCGCAGCATGTGGCAGGAAAACGCCACGCTGGACTGGCAGGCGGGCGGCGGCATTGTCCACGATGCCGATCCCGTTCTGGAATGGAAGGAAGTGTGCAACAAATCGGCAATCATGCGGCTTGCGCTTCAGGAAAGGGGTGAAGAACATGTTTCTGCTCATCGATAATTACGATTCGTTTACCTACAATCTGGTTCAGGCCTTTTACACCCTTGGCCGCAAGCCCGAAGTCGTCAAGAACGACGATCCGGCACTGCTGGAACTGGCGCGTCGTCCGGATCTGGAAATGGTCTGCATTTCGCCGGGACCTTCCCGGCCGGAAAATGCGGGACTGTGCAACGAGTTTCTCCGTCTGCTTGACCCGAATGTTCCGGTGCTGGGCGTTTGCCTTGGTCACGAGATCCTGGGCGCCTTCGCCGGGGCGAAGGTGGATGTGGCGCCCTGTGTCATGCACGGCAAGCAGTCCGAAATTGTGCACGACGGCCAGGGGCTGTTCACCGGTCTGCCCAATCCCATGAAGGCCGGTCGCTACCATTCCCTGGTGGTCATTTCCGGTGAGGACGACGCCAATCCGCGCTTTACGGTGACTGCACGCGGACCGGAAGGCGAGGTCATGGCGCTTGCCTTCAACGATCGTCCCTGGGTGGGCGTGC
>JAFZPK010000016.1 GCA_017552515.1 Deltaproteobacteria bacterium
CCCTTACAAGGAGGGAAGGGAGCACATAAAAATCTTCAGGTATTCCGCACCACTGCCACGGCCTGCACCGGACAGATCTCCCGGCAGGCGCCGCAGCGTACGCAACGCGTGCGATCGATACGATGAGGCAAAGAAAGCCCACCGCTGATACAGCCTGCAGGGCAGACCCCCGCACAGCGTCCGCACCCCACACAGTCCGGCGTAATGGCAAAGGCGCAGAGCGCACGGCAGCGCCCGGCCCGGCAAAACTTTTCATGCACATGTTCGCGGTACTCGTCGGCAAAAAAGCGCAGCGTGGAAAGCACCGGATTGGGCGCCGTCTGTCCCAGCCCGCAGAGGCTCGCAGAACGGATCTGCCCGGCCAGTTCCGCAAGAAGCGTCAGATCTGCCTCACATCCCTGCCCTTCGCAGATGCGGGTAAGGATCTCACGCATCCGTACCGTGCCTATCCGGCAGAAAGTGCATTTGCCGCACGATTCCGAACAGGCGAAATCCAGGAAATAACGCGCCACATCCACCATGCAGGAGGTGTCATCCAGCACCACCATTCCGCCAGAGCCCATGATGGCCCCGGTCGCACGCAACTCGTCGTAATCAATGCGGGTGTGGAAAAGCTCACGCGGCAGGCAGCCGCCCGATGGCCCGCCCAGCTGCACCGCCTTGATCCGGTGATGTCCCCTGGCACCACCGCCCAGCTCCGAGAGAATCTCCTCAAGAGTGATCCCCATCGGCACTTCCACCAGGCCACCGTGACGAATACTGCCCGCCAGCGCAAACACCTTGGTACCGGGAGAACCTTTCGTGCCGCAGGCGGCAAACGCCGACGCACCATGGCGGAGAATCCACGGCACGTTGGCAAAGGTTTCCACGTTGTTGATGAGCGTCGGGCAGCCGAACAGCCCGCTCTGCGCCGGAAAGGGAGGCCGGGGGCGCGGCATGCCGCGCCGGCCTTCCAGCGAAGCGATCAAAGCGGTCTCTTCGCCGCAAACAAAGGCGCCCGCCCCTTCACGGATCTGGATATCACAGCGCACAAGCGCCTCCGTGCCCGGCGGCCCCCAGAAACCATGATTTTTTCCCTGTTCGATGGCCCTGCGCAAGCGTTGCAGAGCCAGCGGGTATTCGGCGCGGCAGTAGATGATCGCCTCTTGGGCGCCGGTCGCAAAGGCGGCGATGGCAATACCCTCCAGCACCGCATGCGGATCGCTTTCCAGCACCGCACGATCCATAAAGGCCCCAGGGTCCCCCTCGTCGGCATTGCAGATGACGTACTTGCGCTCACCCTTTGCGGCACGCACCATCCGCCACTTGGCCCCGGTGGGGAAACCACCGCCCCCACGTCCACGCAAACCGGAATGTTCGATGGCTTCGATCACCCTGCACGGATCGCCGGTCTCCACAACCATCCTCAAGGCCCGGTATCCGTCGTGAGCCAGGGCATCGTCAATATCTTCGGGATCGATATGGCCGCAACGCTCCAGCACCACCCGCCGCTGACCGCCAACAAGCGCATCCTCATCGGCAAGCCAGTCGGCAACCGGTGTTCCGCCCACAATATCCTCATCGAAAATGCGCTGCACCCGCTCAATTGTCACTTCGGTGTAGAGTCGCTCCGCGCCTTCGTCGTCGCGCAGGCGTAGCTGCGGTTCGCAGTAACAGAGCCCCAGGCAGCCAGTAGGCAACAGCCGGAATTTTCCTTCTTTCTGCCGATCTTCCAGCCACTTCCAGACCTGGCCCGAACCGGCCGCAACGTTGCAGGAACTCATGCCCAGCCAGATGGTTTTCACGAATCCTCCAAATCCCGCGCCAACTCAAGGGCGCGCGCGCGGTTGAGCCGGCCATGCACTTCGTCGTTGACCGTCGCCACCGGCGCCAACGAACAGCAACCCAGACAGGCCACCTTTTCCAGCGTATATTTCCCATCCGGCGAAGTCGCACCACAGGAGACACCCAAACCTTCTTCCAGCGCCTTTGTCACCTCGTCCGCCCCGGCCACATGGCAGGCAGTCCCGTGACAGACCCTCACCACGGTTTCGCCGCGTGGTTCCAGCCGGAACTGCGAGTAGAAGGTGGCCACGCCGTAGAGCTGCGTCTCGGTCATATCGCTGACCGAGGCGATATAGGCCAACACTTTGGGCGGCACATGGCGAAACAGCCGCTGCACCTCCTGCAGGACCGGCACTGCCCGATCCGCGCTCCGTCCCAGACGATCCAGAATGGCGTCAACCGCGGAAAAATCCGGAGTTTCCCGCTCCATCCAGTTTTCTCCCTTCTCCATCAAATTTAAAGAAGGCCCGCGTCTGCCAACGACACCGGGCCTTCCCGTCAAAATAACTTGTACATCAAAAAGAACGTTTTGTGGGCCTTTTTTCGTCACAGACGTTCAACGTGGCATCTCTTCCCCCAAAACGACTTCCTTCCAGCCCTTCAAGCAACCCTGCAGCGAAACCAGCACGGCGCCGGCCAGCCGCAAGATGCAGTGTCCCGGCAGCGTGGCCCGCAGTCCGGAAAAACGGCGCGCCATCGCCGCAACGCCTGCCGATGTCAGCAACAGCGCCAGCAGAAAGGCCTCCCAGAGAGCCATCGTCCCGCCGGGCAGGAAGAGCAGTAGCAAGGTCACAAGCAGCAGCGCCAGCAGCACACCGCCCGTCCATCCCAACAGCTGATGGGAAACGAACTTGAAGAAGAGCCAGCCATTCCTGACGGTCGGGACGCCGGCCTTCGAGCCAAGCGAGCTGATGCCTTCGGCCACCGAGCGCACCCCTTCTGCATGGATGTCACGATTCGGCATCTCGCACAATGCCAGGGCCTCCTTCTCGAAAACCACCAGCTGCTTTTGATCAGCCAAAGCGACCGCCAGGGCCAGATCCTCACGGGCCGCATGCCGCGGCGGCCGGACGCAGGATTCACGGCGCACGGCATAGAGCGCGCGGCAGAAGCCCACCATGCCGCCGCAACGGCTCTCCAGTTCAGGAATGATGTTCTCCACACCGCAACCGGAACAGCGCCAGTTGAAGGAATCGTTGTACAGCTTCAGCCGCCCGGCTACCGCGCCCACCCGGGGCTCGGCAAAGTGCCGCACCAGTTTGCGCAACGCGCCCGCATCCAGAAAGGTCCTCACGTCGGAAAACACCACGATGTCGCTGTCGAGCAACTCCACGGTTTCGCCCAGCATCTGCAGCCGTCCACGCCGGTCGCGTTCAGCACGGAGCAGGATCTTCTGCCCGAATTCGCCGGCAATCGCTTCGGTGGCGTCGGTGGAACCATCGGAAAGTACCAGTATTTTCAGGGCGGCTTCGGGATAGTCCAGCTTTAGCGCATTTTCCAGCTTGGAGCGGATGAAGGCTTCGGCGTTGTGGGCATAGATCAGCAGCGATACCGTGGGAAAGAAGTTGGCATCCCCTTGCCGCGGCTGCCGAAACAGCAGGGAAAGCCCCCCCAGCAGCAGAGGATACGCGATGATCCGCCAGGCAAGCAGCCCAGTCAGCACCAGAGCCAGCATATGCAGCAGACTGTGCCCCATACCCAACCAGGTTACCCACCGAAGCACCGCGGCCGCCAGCAGTACCGCAAGCGCCGTCATACACCAGCAGCGCCGCCGGGAACTTGAGCAGCAGGACAAAGGGCAGCAACTACGGAACAGCACCCCTCTCAGTGCCGCCACCCGGCGCAGCCC
>JAFZPK010000017.1 GCA_017552515.1 Deltaproteobacteria bacterium
ACGACCAACCAGATCGAGAATTTCAACCGGCAGCTCAGGAAAGCCACCAAAACGCGAACGGTCTTCCCTTCCGATGATGCTCTGTTCAAACTTCTCTATCTGGCGACAATGGATCTAACAGAAAAATGGACTGGGAGGGACAGAGATTGGAGCAAGATTCTGCCGCAGCTGTGCATCTACTTTAAAGACCGTGTCGAGCCGGACGACCTGGAATGACAGGAGAACAAGAAATGCCCAGGCCGCTGATTGACAGCCTGGGCATCATTGACCATGATGTTGAGGCGATGATAATGTTGATAGACCGTTAAAACCTTCACATCGATCCATAGGGTTTACACAGAATCTGTTACACTACCACACCGTCAGTAACTGTGCCGCTTTAGGGTCAAGCTTTAATACCGCCCTGACTCCCGGATTGGGATTGAGTGTTGCCATATCCAGAGCCGTAAGACCATACTTGTTGCGGGCGCAAATGTCTGCTCCTGCCTGCAGCAACACCATTATCATGTCTGGATTAGTGTTAGAGAGTGCCGCCCACATCAGCATCGTAAAACCGTTTTCATCTTTTTCGTTTACGTCCGTGCCTGCCCGAAGCAACTTAGTCACCCTTTGTGGAGCCCCCCATTGTGCTGCCTGAAACAGCGTCACTCCCTCCGAGGATCCTAACCACACTCTAACTTTGGGATTGGAGTTGAATTTCACTAAGTCCAGCGCCGATTTCCCCTTCGCGTTTTGTGCCGAGACATCCGCGCCAGCGTCAAGCAATACTTTGACCATTCCCGGATTGGGATTTGCAAAAGCCGCCAACATCAGTGCCGTCCAGCCGTCATCGTCTTTGGCATTTACGTCTGCGCCTTTCTGAAGCAAAATCGCCGCTACTTCTGGAAAGGGATTTTGTCTGGCCGCTATCATCAAGGCTGTGTCGCCGTACTCATCTCTGGCGTTTGGGTTTGCGCCCGCCGCCAACATTTGGCTGAGGTCTTTTGGCGTACATGTTTTGCAGCCCCTTACGAATTCTTTATTCGTCATTGCCATTTTATCTCTCCTTATGAACGTAAAGATAAGTGCGCCACAACAACGGCCCCAAATCCGGCAAATAAAAAGGGCATGACTTCAGTCATGCCCCATCAGAGGTACCGCCAAGCACCTTTCAACAGACAATGACAAAGCCACGCCCGTACGGACGTGCTCCGTCAGAGGCTGACTGTTGAAAGAAAATTGGCGGTTTCCTGATGAGTCAACTTCCGCGTTCACGCAAGTATTTGATTTTGTTTGGCACAAAGGCCGGACTCCGCTTTTCTGCGAAGCCGTAAATCAATATACCAGAACTCTTTCCGTTTTATGCAAGGTTTTTGGGCTCTTCATGGGTAAATGTTGATGTTTGCAAGTTGCTCCCTCGTCAGTGGCGGTAGAATAATTTCCAGGACGCCTTTTCCATGTCCCTGTGCCGCCCAGACAACGTTGTTTGTCTCATGAAGATGACCGTTCTGTACTTGTGCCCCTTCTTGGAGCTGGTTTCGTCAATGCCAATGTTCACGAGTTTGTCAAGTCAGTTTAGAGAAAAATCGTGCTTCAGGATGTTCTGCCAGTCACGTTTTCCGTATAAAAAACGGATGATATAGACTTTCTTTTCGTCATGAGAGATGGTGTAGAAAGCGAGATAATTCTTAATGGTGATGAAATGGATACCCAGACCTTTCAGAAAGGGATCACTCACAAGGGCAAATTTTTCAGGAAAGGAAGAAAGTCCGCCAATCCTTTTCTCTGCTTCATCAAGCAGGTTATCAGCAGCAGCCGGATTGTGAAGGACGAATTCAATGTGATCAGCCGCACTGTTCAGGTCCTGTTCTGCAGTTCGTGTGATCTGGATACTGTAGTTCATCTTTTCCGTCTCGCCCTTATGTCCGTCATCGCTTCGGCAAAAGGACGAGTTTTTCCAGCATGGATGTCGCCCATGCCTTCCTGAAGAAGGCCATACAGTTCAAAGCGCCCAAGCAGTTGCTCATAAGCTTCGATGCTTAGTACGGCAAGGTCCCCTTTTCCATTTTTAGTAATGAACACAGGTTCCCAGTACTGATGGCAGAAAGAAGAAATTTCATTGTAACTGTTACGAAGGTCTGCACTGGAACGAATAGTGGGCATGGTAGCACCTCTCCAAATTATAGAAAAATTATATACGAATTTCTTTATCATGGCAAGAGTGAGGCTGGCCAGCGCATACTGTTCGACTGGCTGACGGTCCCGGAAATTTTATAGTGAACGCCAGAAATTTTAGCGTTTTCCTGCGATAGGAAAACATGGCCAAAGTGAAAAAATACATGCCGTTTACTATGTATATGTTGCCGAACAGATTGTATTGGGGAAAAGACAAGGGCGGCGTTTGGAAAAACGCCGCCTTTTCCATATTTGAGAAGAAGTGTGGTTTTCAGGCTGGCAGCGCGCTCATGCGGGTCATGGCCCGGAACTTGTTGAAGCGTTGCTGTATCAGCTCCTCGCCGGAGAGGTGCGAGAGTTCCTTGAGGTGCTGCAGCAGCGCTTTTTTGACCAGGACGGCGGTCGCTTCGGGATCGTTGTGGGCGCCTCCCGCGGGTTCGGGAATGACGCCGTCGATGACATCACCCAGGGCTTCGATATCCTGGGCTGTCAGTTTGAGGGCTTCGGCCGCTTCCGGTCCCTTGGTGTCGTCCGCCCAGAGAATGGCGGCGCAGCCCTCCGGAGAGATCACCGAGTAGACGGAATATTCCATCATCAGAACCCGGTTGGCGACGGCGATGGCCAAAGCGCCGCCGGAACCGCCTTCGCCGGTCACCGTGGCGATAACCGGTACGGTCAACCCGGCCATTTCATAAAGATTTTGCGCGATAGCCGCGGCCTGGCCGCGCTCCTCGGCGCCGATGCCGGGAAAGGCTCCAGGCGTGTCGATAAAGGTGAAAATGGGCAGGGAAAATTTTTCCGCCAGTTTCATGACGCGCAGCGCCTTGTGGTAACCTTCCGGGTGCGGCATTCCGAAGTTGTTCCGGATCTTCTCCTTGGTGTCGCGTCCCTTTTGGTGACCGATAACCGCGCAGGGCAGGGTGTCGATGCGGGCGAAGCCGCAGACGATGGCGCAATCATCACCGTAGAGGCGATCGCCGTGGATCTCGCACCAGTCGGTGAAGATCATCCGGATATAGTCCAGGGTATAGGGCCGATCCGGATGCCGTGCCAACTGGGTACGTTGCCAGCGGTTCAAGCCGGAGAAGATTTTCTCCCGCATCTGTACGGCTTTTTCCCGCAGCCGTTCCAGTTCCGGTTCTATGGAGACATCTTCCTGGGAGTACTGCCGCAATTCATTAATTTTGGCTTCCAGTTCCGCCAGGGGTTTTTCAAAATCGAGATAATGACGCATATCAAGTTATTTCCTGCTTTGGGTGAATATACCTTCAATATCTTTTTTATAACATATGGGGCAAGGAATCCATATCTTCCTTTCAAAAGGTGTCCACTGTAAAAAAACTGGTAAACAGATTGAAAAACCAGTATGCATAATAACTTTTATAAAAAACGGATCCTTGTTTGTTTTCGCGTAAATGAGGAAAGGTTTGGGGTAACAGTGACGGAAAGTATCTGTATGGATATGGAAAGGATCGGGAACCTGCGTTTCGCGGCGTTTTTTCTGTTGGTGTTGCTGATTTCCTGCTCCTCACCCAAACAGCCGGAGCCGAAGCTCAAGGGCTGGGAGCGTCCTTACGTTGTTGGCGGTAAAAAGTACACGCCACAACGCACATCCGAGGGTTTCCACCAAGTAGGCTGGGCCAGCTGGTATGGGAAACACTTCCACGGCCGTCGTACCAGCAGCGGCGAAGTATACAACATGCACAAATTCACGGCTGCTCACAAGACACTGCCGATGGGGACGCATGTCAAGGTCCGTCGCCTTGACAACGGCCGGGAAGTGGTGGTGCGGATAAACGATCGCGGTCCTTTCAAGAGGGGACGGGTCATTGATCTTTCCTATGCGGCGGCCAAGCAGCTGGATATGTTCAAAAAAGGGCTTGTCAAGGTAAGACTGGAAGCTTTGAACCACACTGCCACGCCGGTTGTTTCCACAACCGCAGCCGCTCCGCCTTCTCCCCCTTCGTCCGGCCAGGCTGTTTTGAACAAGAGCTCCCATAAGGATAAGGAAAGTTTGGCGGCAAAGACCATCGCCCAGCCGGAGAAAAAAGCTTCGCCGAAAAAGGAGAGTCCTGCCTCGGGGGAAAAGACAACCAGGATTGAGACGGCGCATCATAGCGCATCCGGGCACGCCGTCCCGTCCCGGGAAACAGGGGGAGAAGCCGGAAACGCAAAAAGTTCCGGCAGCACACCTGCTGTTTCCAGCGGAGGCTACACTGTACAGGTGGGAGTCTTCTCGGTGCATGACAATGCGCAACGGCTTGCCGCAAAATTGCATGCCCGGTGGAATGATGTACGGGTGAGGGAGCACACAAAGGGCTCAACTCGCTACTACTGTGTTTGGGTAGGACGCTATGCCAGCCGGGCGGCGGCGGAAGAGGCCCGCCGCACGCTGGCCAAAGAAGGTAATTCCGGGCTGGTTGTACAGATGAAGTGAAACGGGAACGTGGGACTTACTGCTGATCCATGTCACCGCTTCTGTTCTGGTAGATGCCGTAGGCCTTGATTTTGCGGTGCAGGTTGGAGCGTTCCATCTCGATGGCCTCAGCGGTTTTTGAAATGTTCCAGCCGTACTGTTTGAGCTTTTTGATGAGGAACTCCTTCTCGAAATGCTCCTTGGCATCCCGGTACGTGGAGAGTGCCACCTCCTCCTGCTCTTTCCCATCGGAAGAAAGCGGCTGCGCAGGCGCTGCGGAAGAGGCGCTGTCCACGCTGGCGCCTGGTACCTGGGTACTGGTTGCGGCTGCGCCGTTGGAAAGAGGCGCCTGGCTTACAGCTTCGCTTTCAAGCTGAAAGATGAATTTCTTGAGATGCTCTTCCTTGATGACGTCGCGGGGCGTCATGATCACCAGACGTTCGACCGTGTTTCTCAGCTCGCGGACATTGCCCGGCCACTGATGATTGATGAGGATATCGAGCGCGGTTTTATCGATTTGCTTGAGCTTTTTGCCTTCCTTTGCGGAAAAGTACTTTAAAAAGTGATCAATAAGCAGGGGAATGTCTTCTTTGCGTTCACGCAGCGGCGGCACCCGGATCGGCAGCACGTTGAGCCGGAAAAACAGATCCTGGCGGAAGTTGCCGAGATTTATTTCTTCGCGCAGATTCTTGTTGGTGGCTGCCACTACCCGTACATCCACGGTAATGGTTTTGTTGCCTCCAACCCGTTCGAAGCTGTGTTCTTCCAGGATGCGCAGCACCTTGGCCTGGGTTTTGGGCGACATGTCGCCGATCTCGTCCAGAAACAGTGTTCCTTCGTGAGCCTGGTCAAATTTGCCCTTGTGCGAGGCGGTCGCACCGGTAAAGGCGCCTTTTTCATGCCCGAACAGGGTAGACTCGATAAGCTCTTCGGGAATGGCCGCACAGTTGACTTCCACGAAGGCCTTGTCGCGGCGCGTGGAGTTGTTGTGGATGGCGCGGGCCACCAGCTCCTTGCCGGTCCCATTTTCACCGGTGATCAGCACCCAGCCCGATGTCGGGGCCGCAAGCCGGATCTGCTGCTTCAGTTCGCGGATAACCGCGCTGTTGCCGACTATTTGATAATCATCCTCGATTTTGGATTTCAGCTCCCGGTTTTCTTCCACCAGATGATGCACTTTCAGGGCGTTGTGGATGGTCAGGAGCAGCTTTTCGATGGAGAGCGGCTTTTCGATAAAGTCATAGGCGCCGAGTTTGGTCGATTGCACCGCCGAGGCGATGGTGCCGTGCCCGCTCATCATGATAACCGTCTGATCCGGATTGAACTCCTTGATCTTTTTCAGGGTTTCAATGCCGTCGATGCCGTTCATCCATATATCCAAAAGGATCAAATCCGGTGTTTCTTCCTTGATGATGTTGAGGCATTCCTCGCCGTCCTGCGCACAGAGCGTATGGAAGTTTTCGTCCTGCAGAATGCCGGAAAGGCTCTGCCGAATGCTTTCTTCATCATCAACTATCAAAATGGTTTTCATAGGTTCTCCGTCGTTTCGGAATGAAAAGACATGGCCGCCGAACGGTTGGTCACGGGAAGCTCTACAATGAAGCAGGTGCCTTTCGGCTCGTTGTTGCGTACCCGGACATAACCGTTGTGATCCGCGATAATGGTCGAAGTAATGACCAGCCCCAGACCGGTGCCTGATTTTTTCGTGGAAAAATAGGGCTCAAACAAACGCGATTTGTCCTCGTAGGAAATGCCGCAGCCATTGTCGGAAACTGTAACATTAGCAATTTGTAATGCGGAAATAAAGTTGGTTTCAACTTTAATTTCTCCGTCTGTTCCGGCGACCGCATCCACCGCGTTGGCCAGAAGATTGCCGATGGCCCGTTTCATCTGTTCGCGGTCGATGTCGAATATGGGGATGTCGGGATCCGGCTGGAAGCTGAAACGAATCTCGCGGTGCCCTTCCTGGTAGAGTACCATCGCCTCCGAGACGATTTGGTTGAGATCGTCGGGAAGCGGATGGCTGGTGGGCAGGCGGGCGAAACGGGAGAATTCGTCCACCAGGATTTTCATTTCGTCTACCTGCTGGATGATCATGTTTGTGCATTCGTCGAAAACGGTTTCCTCCGCGCTGAAACGATCCAGATAGCGGCGGCGCAGACGCTGCGCCGACAGTTTGATGGGCGTCAGAGGATTCTTGATCTCGTGCGCAATACGGCGCGCCACTTCCCGCCAGGCCGCCATTCTCTGCGCCTTGATGAGCTGTGTCAGATCGTCAAACACGACGACGGTGCCCAGGGATGCGCCGGTTTCGTCCCGCAGCGTGGTGAGACAGATGAGCAGGGTGAGGCTGTTGTCGCCCACCGAAACGACTATCTGCTTTTGGATGGAATCCCGTCCGGATGCCGCCAGATCACAGACGAAATCCCGGACAATGGCCAGGCTTTGCTCGTTCATGACTTTCAGGTAATTCTTGCCGATAATCGCGTTGCCATTGATGTGCAGCAGATCTTCGGCGGCCTTGTTGATGGTGGTAAATCTTCCCTGGGTATCGACGGAAACGACACCTGCGGTGACGTTGCGCAGCACGACCTCCATATAGCGCCGACGCTGCTCACTTTCGGTATTGGCAGCCTGCAGCTCCTGATAGGCATTACTGATGGCTATCTGGCCACGGCGCAGGTCGGAAGTCATCTGGTTGAAAGCGTCTATCAGTTTGCCGATTTCATCCTGCGAAGTTTTTTCGATGCTAATATCCAGATTGCCATTGGCCACTTCGTCGGTGGCGAGGGCCAGGGCCTGGAGCGGGCCGGTTATCTGCTTGGCCAGCAACAGACCGACCCACGTTGCCAGAAAGATGATAAGCAGCGTGATCAGCAACAGAATGATGATATACCCCAGCTTGATTTTTTCCTTGATGAGCTTGGTTTCCCGGTATTGGTCGAAGGAATGGGAGATTTTCTGGATCTTGTTGATGAGCGACGAGGGGATATAGTAGTTGACAACAATCACGCCTTCGACTTTTTTCGAATTCCAGCTGGAGTAAATGGGGACGATTCCGCGAATGAGATCCGCTTTTTCGGCGGCGGAGATCCGGGTGAAACGGTTGCCCAAAAGGCCTTCCCTGATACTTTCGTGATCGGTTTCGGTCAATGCTGTCATGGGGATCTGGGGATTGGCCGCCCGGGAGAGCTCCTCGTAACTGGTGGAAAAAACCTCCACCGCGCTTAGGTTGTATTCGGTCTGCTTGCGTTTGATCAACGTGTTGAGTTTGGAGATGTTTTCCTGGTTGAGCAGCTTGTTGGTCGTGATGGTGCGGGCAATCTGCTCGGCATAGTAAAGCGCGTTGCTGGCCGAGTTCTTGTAGTAGGTTTGCGCTACCTCCAGCGACTCGCTCAACGAGGTTTCTATCTGGGTGTTGAACCAGTTTTCAATGGAATTGGTAATAAAGGCCGCCGCGGCAAAGAAGAGCAACAGGGTCGGCAGCAGGGCCAGCGAAATGAACGACATCACCAGACGGGTGCGCAGCCGCGTCTGGGTGCCGCCTCGGCGTTCCACAAAGAGCCTGAACAGATTGCGGCAGATGAGAAACAGCATCAACAGGATCAGCAGGATATTCAGATCGACGATGGCCAGAATGACGATGGTGTTGGAGACGGGAAGGCCGGCGGTTCCCCTGAACATCTGGTTTTGAAAGAAGAAAAAAAGCAGCACTATGCTGATGATCACAACGGTGATCACCGTTTCACGATGGTGCGGTGAACGTTGCTGTTCCTGTTCCTGTTGCTGTTCCTGTTCCTGTTGGGAATCGATCTGTTCTTCTTCGGCCATGGCTTTTCCTGGCAAATGGACAGAAAATTTGCCCGGTTAGGAGCTGTTTGCATGCGCAATGGCGTCAAGTTTGGGCCATCCGGCGTTTTTTGTCAATTGCTCCGGGGACAACCCCAACGGTGTGCTTTGAGGCGAAAGGATTTTTTACGGTTTGTCCGGCTCAAGCCAGGGCGCAAGCAGTTTGCGGACAGCGGTGGTATCCGTGGTCTGGATGAGCAGATTTTTGTGGCGGGATTTTTCGCCCGAGGCGATGGAGATACTGCCTTTGGGCAGATTAAGCAACTGTGCAAAGAAGGCGCAGCATGCCGTGTTGGCCGCGCCATCCACCGGCGGCGCGGTCAGGCGGACTTTCAAGGCATCATCCTGCAGGCCCGAGATTTCGTTTTTGGCGGCGCGGGGCTGGATTTTCAGCCGCAGAATGATGCCTTTGGGGGTTTCGGTCAGGCAATTGGATGCCATGTTTTCAGGATGCTACCGGCGGATAGGACGGCAGCTGATCCGCCTCGCTGATCTGCACAACGTCATCATCTGCGGTGACTGGCGGTACGCGGACGGTGGAAACGTCCTCGTTGTCCAGCAGGCGGCGATGATTTTCCAACAGGGCGCCCAGATTCGCCTGGAACACTCTTTTCTGCTGTTGCAGGCGGTTTATTTCTGTCTCTATGGCAAAACACTGTTCCTGCGCGGCGCTGATGATTTGCTGCGCTTTGAGCTGCGCCTCCTTGAGGATTAAATCGGCTTCATGCTGTGCCTCTTGTTTCATGTTTTCCGTGATTGTCTGGGCGGAGATCAGGGCCTCCCGGAGCTGGGCTTCCCGCTTCTGCATTTCGTTGATGGCGCTTTGCGAATGGATCATTTTCTCCTTCAGATCCTGGTTTTCCCGGCGCAAGGTTTCCTCTTCCAGGGCGATACTTTCCAGAAAACGCTCGACTTCTCCCCGGGAATACCCCCAGACACTGGAGGAAAATTTGTACTGCTGGATTTCAATAGGCGTCAAATCCATGGCGTTCTCTCCTTTTATGAAAAATGATTTTTACATTCAGCTGATAAATTTCTTCAGCAGGGACAATCCCACGAGCAACGCCAACGGCGAGAAATCAATACCGTTGTACTGCAGGGGAATGGCCTTGCGCAGGCGGTAAAGCACCGGTTCGGTCGCCGAATACAGAAATTTTACGATGGGGTTGTACGGATCCGGATTGACCCAGGAAATAATGACCCGAAAGACGACGATAAGAGAGTACAGCTCAATGATGAGACTGATCAGACCGCTTATTGCTCCAATCATGTTTGTGCCTTCTTGCTTTTTTTGCCTGTCCGGTGGAGGAGCGTGAACAAAGTCCGGAAAGCTTCACCTATGGCAATCTTTCATCACTTTGAAAAACTTGAAATTTTGGTGATGCCGTACGGATCGTTTCCGGTTTCTCCACAGTATCTGAGTAAAACAGCCCACTTGTCCTTTTGGCTTTGTGCCCTTTGCTCTGTTTTCCCCTCAGGATTTGGGGAATTTCACCGGATTCTTATGCAATATTTTGGCCCGCATTTCTTCCGGGGAAAACTTGTGCGGAGAAAAATCGTTTTTTTTGTATGTATTTGGAAGTTGAGCGGTCTTCTTTTTTGTTCGGGGGAAAACGGCGGAACAAGCGGGTTTTGCATCAGTGCAACAGTTGCGCGCCCGCCGTTTCCCTGTGACACAAACGCAGGGCTTCGCGAATGGCTGCGCGCTGTTCCGGGAGATGCCACAGAAGAAGCGCTTTTTGCAGCCGCCGCTCCCGTGGGGAACGGGGGATGTGGATGGCTTTGCCGGTAAAGGGATCCCGGCCGGTGTAGTAGAGGCAGGTGGCCAGCGTTCCCGGAGTGGGGGTGAACTCCTGCACCTGTTCCACTTTCAGATGGTGGCGTTTGAGAAACAGCGCGGTTTCCACCATGTCGTTCAGCGTACTTCCGGGATGCCCGGCAATGAGGTAGGGCACGATCCCGCGTTTGAGGCCGAGCCGTTTGTTGGTGTCGCGAAAAGTGCACAGGAAGCGTTCGAACAGTTCGGGCGGCGGCTTGTGCATGACAGTAGCGACAGGAGTGGACAGGGTTTCCGGCGCGACTTTCAAAAGTCCTCCGACGTGGTGCGTCAAAAGTTCCTGCAGGTAGCGCGGCTGCTGGAAGAGCAGATCGCAGCGTACGCCGGAACTGACGAACAGATGCCGTACGCCGGACAATTTGCGGGCCCTGGCCAAAAGATTCGCACCGGCTTCGCTGATCTGGAAGTGGGGGCAAAGCGTGGGCCACAGGCAGCTCATTCGGTGGCAGTCTGTGGAGGGGGGTTGGCAGCGGCAGCCATACATATTGGCGGTGGGGCCGCCGATATCGGTTATTGTGCCGCGAAAATCGCTGTGTTTGACCAGTTCCGCCGCTTCACGCAGGATGGATTCCGGCGATCTCGACTGAATGCTGCGCCCCTGGTGATAGACAATGGCGCAAAAGGCGCAGCCGCCTCCACAGCCGCGGTGACTGGTAATGGAAAACTGGATCTGCGTGCAGGCTGGTATCGGTTCGCGGTAGGAGGGGTGCGGCCGGCGCTGGAAGGGCAGCGCGTAAACGGCATCCAGTTCGGAAGTGGTCAAGGGAGCGGCTGGCGGATTGATCAGCACCCAGCGTCCGCCGTGCGCCTGGGCCAGCACCTGCTCGCCCGATGCCTGCACGCTGAGCCGGAACGCGAGGTTGTAGGCGGCCGTGTCGCTGCTGACTTCTTCAAAGGAGGGGAGCACGAGGGCATTTGCCGGTACGGAGCCTGCCATGATGGCCGTGTTGCGGACATCGGTCAGGCTTTTCGGTGCTTCTCCTTTTGCCAGCCGCCGGGCAATCTCCACCAACGGTTTTTCCCCCATGCCGTAGATCAGCAGATCGGCCTTGCTGTCCACCAGCACGGAACGGCGCACCTTGTCATCCCAGTAGTCGTAGTGGGCCAGCCTCCGCAGGCTGGCCTCCAGACCGCCAATGACGACAAAGATTCCCGGAAAGGCGGCTTTTACCGCCGCGGTGTAGGCGATGACCGCCCGGTTGGGGCGAGCGCCGATACGGCCGCCGGGTGTGTAGGCGTCGTTGTGCCGCAGCTTTTTGGCTGCGGTATAGTGGTTGACCATGGAATCCATGGCGCCGCTGGCGACGCCCACCATCAGGCGGGGGCGGCCCATGCCCCTGAAACTTTCCGGGTCACGCCAGTCTGGCTGGGCCAGAATGCCTACCCTGAAGCCCTCATGTTCCAGCACCCGTCCCAGAAGCGGCACGCCGAACGAGGGATGATCCACATAGGCGTCGCCGGTGATCAGCAGCACGTCCAGCTGACGCCAGCCGCGCTGTCGCATCTCTTCGGCGGTCATGGGCAGGAAGTCCATGTTCTCCTACAGATCGAAGCTCTGGTGAAGCGCGGGCAGGTACACTTCGGTGTTGGAGAGCAGTTTTCCGAAGGTTTCCATGCTTTCCTTTTCGCCATGCACAAGGAAGGTGGCATCGGTGTGCCCGGTCCGGGCATGCCAGTCGAGCAGTTCATCCTGGCCGGCGTGTGCGGAAAATCCGCCGATGGTATAGATTTTGGCGCGGACTTCATACTCGTTGCCGAAGATGCGCACCACCGGTTCTCTATCGACAATGCTGCGGCCCAGCGTGCCGTTAGCAGCATAGCCGACGAATATGATGCTGTTTCTCTTGTTGCCGATGTTGTGCTTGAGATGGTGACAGATTCTTCCGCCGTTGCACATGCCGGCTCCGGCCAGAATCACGGCGCCGCCGCTGATGTTGTTGATTTCCATGGATTCCGCGGTGTCGCGGGTGAAATGCACGCCTTCGAATTCGAAGGGATCCTTACGCTCTTCGAACAGTTTTGCGGTTTCCTCGTCGTAGCATTCCGGGTGGCGTTTAAAGATCTTCGTGGCGGAAATGGCCATCGGCGAATCAAGGAAGAT
>JAFZPK010000165.1 GCA_017552515.1 Deltaproteobacteria bacterium
GGCTGGATGTCACCCTTGACTTCCCCGAATTTTCCGGCGCCAAGTTCGACATAACCCTGAGCCTCGACAGTTCGGGCATGGGGCATCTGGAGTACAGCACCGATCTCTTTACGAAGGAAACGGTTGCGCGCATGGCCCGCCACTTCTGTCATCTGGCGAAAACCATCGTGAAGGCACCCCAGCGCCCGGTGCGCGAAGCCGCCCTTCTGGATACGACAGAACTGGAAATGGTCACTCGCCGTTTTAACGAGATGGTTTTTGATTTCGGAGCGTTTCAGGCTTTCCCACGGCTCTTCGAAAACCAGGTCGAACGGGGTCCCGAAGCCCTTGCGGTACAGGACAGCCACGAAAAGTTAAGCTATGCCCAGCTCAATCAGCGTGCCAACCGCATCGCCCATGCCCTGCCCAGCCTGTCCCAGAACACGCTGGTCGGTGTTTGCCTTGAACGCGGCGCGGACTGGGTTGCGGCCATTTTGGGCGTGCTCAAGGCAGGGCATGCCTATCTGCCCCTCGATCCGCACGCACCTGCCGAACGGCTGGCCTTCATGATTGAAGACGCCCGCTTGCAGTGCGTCGTCACCGCTTCCGACCTTGATCTGCCTTTTGAAGGCGAACGGCTTCTGGTGGATGATACGAAGACACTCGTTGGGCAATCCGCCTCCAATCCCGATGTTGCACTTTCGGAAGATGATCCGGCCTATGTCATCTATACCTCCGGATCCACCGGAGCTCCCAAGGGCGTCCTGCTTGAGCATCGCGGACTGACCAACCTTGCTCTCGCCCAAAGCTCACGTTTTGGGCTGCATGCCGGTTGCCGGGTGCTTCAGTTCGCTCCGGCGATCTTCGACGCCTCCATCTCCGAAATAGCCATGACACTGGTCTGCGGTGCCACGCTGTGTATTGCCTCCGACACCACGCTACTTGCCGGCGACGAGCTGGCCCAGGTACTCAACGAGTACCGCATCGACACCGTCACTCTGCCCCCCTCGGTGCTGGCCTCGCTGGAAGGGGACTTTCCCGCGCTGCGCCGTCTTGTCGTGGCCGGTGAAACCTGTCCGTTGGAGCTTGCACGCAGCTGGAGCAAGGGGCGCGACTTCTTCAACGCCTACGGGCCTACAGAGGCGACCGTCTGCGCAAGCACGGCGCAGTACCGGGAAGATGGGGCCGCAGATCCCGGTATCGGTACGCCACTGGAAAATGTTCAGATCTACGTACTTGACGAGATCGGCAATCCTCAGCCGGTAGGTGTTCCGGGCGAGCTCTGCATTGGCGGCGTGGGTGTTGCACGTGGCTACATCAACCGCCCCGAACTGAACCGGGAGAAATTTTTGGACAATCCCTTCGCCCCTGGACGGCTCTATCGAACAGGCGATCGGGCGCGCTGGACCGCATCGGGAACTTTGAACTTTTTGGGACGTCTTGATCACCAGGTGAAGATCCGGGGTTTCCGTATCGAGCTCGGCGAAATTGAAAATGTCTTGCGCGAGCATGCCTTCGTACGCGGCGCCGTGGTCATCGCATTCGGCGCGGGCGCGCAGAAGCGGCTGTGCGCCTATGTGGTCTGCGACGGTGAAGTGGCCGAACTGCGCGGCTATCTGGAACGCAAGTTACCGCACTACATGATTCCCGCGGTTATCATGAAGGTTGCCGATTTTCCGCTGACCACAAACGGCAAAATTGATTTCCGCCGTCTGCCGGAACCTGAAATCACGCGGGATGCCGCCTACGTCGCTCCGCGGAGCGCAACCGAAAAGGCTTTGGAACAGATTTTTGGCACGGTGCTCAATCTGGAACGCATCGGCATCCATGACAACTTCTTCGAACTGGGGGGCAATTCCCTGCTGCTGGTGCGGGTACGAACGCTCATTCAGAGACAGCTGCACCACCGTCTGGAAATGACCGACCTCTTCCACTACCCCACCATTGCGCGTCTGGCGGAGATTCTCGACGGCGCACCAAACGCCGCGCGCCAGCGCACGGCGCAGGCGATATCCGCAGCTCCTGCGGACGCCGCGGAAGCCGTTGCGATTATCGGCATGGCCGGACATTTTCCCGGAGCCTCCACGCCCGACGAGTTCTGGGAGAATCTCGCCGCCGGAGTGGAATCAATCCGCTTCTACAACGAAGAAGAGTTGCTGGCCTCCGGCTTTACACGGGAAATCGCACGGCATCCACGTTTTGTGCCCGCTTACGGTCAGCTTGACGGCGTTGCGCTGTTCGACGCCAATTTCTTCCACATGACGCCGCGGGAGGCGGAACTCTGCGATCCGCAGCAGCGGCACCTGCTGGAAATCGCCTGGGAAACGCTGGAGAGCGCAGGCTGCGATCCGGCCGCCTACGAAGGCCGCGTTGGTGTATTTGTCGGTGTTGGTTCGAATACCTACTTCGAAGAAAATTTGCTGCCGGCTCTGGGGCATACCGACGTCGCCACCAACTTCCAGATCAGTCTGCTCAACGGCAAGGAGTTTGTCGCCACCCGTATTTCCTACAAGCTGGATCTCGACGGACCCAGCCTCAACGTCAATACCACCTGCTCCACCTCTCTGGTGGCGGTGCATCTGGCCGCCCGCGCCGTGCTAGAAGGCCAGTGCGAACTGGCGCTGGCCGGAGGCGCCCGCATCCAGACCGGCGGCGCAACCGGCTATCTCTATCACGAGGGATTTATCCTCTCCCCCGACGGCCATTGCAGGGCCTTTGACAGCTCCGCGGCAGGCACGGTGGGCGGTTCCGGAGCGGGCCTGGTGGCCCTGAAAAAGCTCTCCGCCGCAATGAAGGAAGGGGATCCGATTCTGGCGGTCATTCGCGGATCCGCCGTCAACAACGACGGCGCGGACAAGGTCGGCTTCACCGCACCCGGTGTGCACGGCCAAACCGAGGTAATCCGTCAGGCCCTGCGGACATCCGGCGTCGATCCTTCCTCCATCGGCTATCTGGAGGCGCACGGCACCGGCACCGCGCTGGGCGATCCCATCGAGATCCGGGCACTGACCAATGCCTTTGGCGCGGTGGAACCCGGACGCTGTGCCATCGGTTCGGTCAAGACCAACATCGGTCATCTGGACGCCGCTTCGGGTGTGGCGGGGCTTATCAAAACCGTCAAAGCTCTGGAACACGGCCAGATTCCGCCCAGCCTGCACTTCAAGTCGCCCAATCCGGCCATCGACTTTGCGCATAGCCCCTTCTTCGTTGCCTCGCAGCTTATCCCCTGGAGGCGGGGCCGCACACCGCGCCGCGCCGGAGTCAGCTCGTTTGGCATCGGCGGCACCAACGCGCATGTGATTCTGGAGGAAGCGCCGCCATTGCTTTCCGATCCTCCGCGCCGCACGCGGCTCCTGCTGCCCTTCTCCGCGCACACCGAGAGCGCGCTTTCGCGGATGGCCGACAATCTGGCGGCCTTTATCGAACATCATCCGGAGGTCAATCCCGATGATCTCGCCTACACGCTCG
The DNA here is from genome assembly GCA_017552515.1 of Deltaproteobacteria bacterium. Taxonomy (GTDB): domain Bacteria; phylum Desulfobacterota; class Desulfuromonadia; order Desulfuromonadales; family JAAYDE01; genus RGIG7977. The sequence goes on from JAFZPK010000165.1 coordinate 3,448, forward strand.
CCTGCGGACGCCGCACCTTCGGAGCACGCGGCACGCTGGTCTGTGCGGATCTGCGCGAGGCCGCGCTGCAGCTGCGCCGTCGCAAGTTCACTCGGAGCGTGACAGGTCTCCGCCAAACCGAAACGCTCTGGCTCTTTACCGGTCAGGGCGCGGAGCTTGCCGGAGCGGGACAGGTTCTTTATCAGCAGGAACCGGCCTTCCGTGAGGCGCTGGAA
>JAFZPK010000166.1 GCA_017552515.1 Deltaproteobacteria bacterium
GAGATAAAATTAAAGGTGGAGATTACAAATATAATGATTATTACTCTGCTTTTGGTATAGAACACCATGAAAGAATATTTTTAAGTGAATGCTTGTTTACAGAACAACATATATCCCAATTAATTGATAAATATAGTATATCTTCTGAAAAGATAAAAGAAATCCAAGATGCATTGTTGCAAACATATCCATATGAAATAAATGAATGCTGTAATTTTTGATATGTTGGAAGAACATATTTGCTCATTTGGCTAAAAAAGAGCATGCAAACATGCTGTGAGAGATGAAAGACATGAAAAAAGTCGAATGCATTATCAAGCCGTTCAAGCTGGATGAGGTAAAGGAGGCTTTGGGCGATCTGGGGATACAAGGGATCACGGTCTGCGAGGTACGGGGATTCGGACGCCAAAAAGGACATACCGAACTCTATCGCGGCGCGGAGTACGTGGTGGACTTTATTCCCAAAATAAAGATAGAACTTGTCATCGCCGACGAATTGGTGGATCAGGTGGTGGAAACCATCACGGAGGCTGCACGCACCGGGCATGTTGGCGACGGCAAAATCTTCGTCATGCCGGTGGAGGAGGCGGTGCGTATCCGCACCGGCGAACGCGGCGAGGACGCGCTCTGAGAGTGATTTGCCGATCAGGAAAAATAAATGTCTTGAGGTAATAAAAATTGTCAGACGTGAATGAATGAGGGAGGAGGGGCAATGGGAATGAATGTTCAGGATGTGTTGAAGCTGGTGGAAGAGAAGGGCGTCAAGGTTGTTGATTACAAGTTTTCCGACATGCTGGGGCGATGGCATCACTTTTCCACGCCGGTGCACGAGTTTGGAGAGGCGATCTTCGAGGATGGCATCTCCATAGATGGTTCCTCCTTCCGTGGCTGGCAGCCGATCAACAACAGCGACATGATCATCATTCCGGAGCCCGCTACCGCCCGTATCGATCCTTTTGTGGCCATGCCAACCCTAAGTCTCATCTGCAACGTCTTCGAGCCGCTGACCCGTGAGGGCTATACCCGCGATCCGCGTTTTATCGCCCAGAAGGCCGAGGCCTATCTGCAATCCACCGGTCTTGCCGATGTGGCCTATTTCGGCGTGGAGCCGGAGTTTTTCGTTTTCGACAGCGTGCGCTGCTTTTCCGGCCCCAACGAGGCCTTCTACAGTCTGGATTCGATGGAAGGCGGCTGGAACTCCGGTCGTGACGAGAACCCCAATCTGGGCTACAAGCCGCGTTTCAAGGAGGGCTACTATCCCTGTCCTCCCGCCGATTCCCTGGCCGATCTGCGCAATGAGATGGTGGAGGAGATGCTCAATGTCGGCATCCATGTGGAGTGCATGCATCATGAGGTGGCCACCGGCGGCCAGTGCGAGATTGACATGCGTTTCAATACGCTGGTGGCGGTTTGCGACGATCTGCAGTGGTTCAAGTATGTGGCCCGCAATGTCGCGTACCGCAACGGCCGCACCGTCACCTTCATGCCCAAGCCGTTGTACGGCGACAACGGTTCCGGCATGCACTGTCACCAGTCGCTGTGGAAGGGCGGCAAGAATCTCTTCGTCGGCGACGGCTACGCCGGGCTCTCCGAAATGGCACTCCACTACATGGGCGGCATCATGAAGCATGCCAAGGCGCTGTGTGCCTTCACCAACCCGGTGACCAACTCCTACCGCCGCCTGGTGCCGGGCTTCGAGGCGCCGATCAATCTGGCCTACTCTAGCAGCAACCGCTCGGCCGCGTTGCGTCTGCCGGTGGCCGACAATCCCAAGGCGCGGCGGGTGGAGTACCGCACGCCCGATCCGGCCTGCAACGGCTATCTGGCCTTTGCGGCGCTGCTGATGGCGGGGCTTGACGGCGTCGAGAACCGCATCGATCCCGGCCCGCCGCTGGACAAGGATATCTACGGGCTCTCCCCCGAAGAACTGCGCCATGTGCCGCATGTCGCCGGGACGCTGGATGAGGCACTGGACTGCCTGGAGGCGGACCATGAATTTCTTCTGAAGGGCGATGTGTTTACCCGCGATCTGATTGAAAAGTGGCTGGCATGGAAGCGGGAACATGAAATCAAACCGATGATGATGCATCCGGTACCGCTGGAGTTCGAACTGTACTTTGATTGCTGAAAAATGAAAGGCGGCGGAAAAACAATGATTTTTCCCGCCGCCTTTTTATTTGTTTGTTGTTCCATGCCGTACCGGTAAACCTCACTGGGCAACTTCATTCACTGGTAACTTCATGGCGGTTTTCACTTTAAATACGCAAGAGCTTGTGGCAGAGCTTCCGGATCTGGTCTTTAAAGATGAGCGGCGCGGCGAGCTTTTGGCGGCCCTGCGGAAACCGGTGCGGCGCGCGCAGGCGAAGATCCGCGCCGCGCATCGCAATGGCGCGGGCGGCTTCGAAGTGGCGCGGGCGCTCTCCGTATCCGCGGACGCGGTATTGGGCGCTCTGTGGCAGTTGGCTTCTGCCGAGATCGACCTGCGTGACTGCGCGGTGATTGCGGTGGGTGGATATGGCCGCGGCGAGCTCAATCCCCGCTCCGACATCGATATTATGTTCTGCCATGGGAAAAGCGGCGGAGAATCTTCCGCTCAGGTTGCGCAGATGCTGGTGGGACTGCTGTGGGATCTGGGGCTGGAGGCAGGTTCCAGCGTGCGTTCGCTTGACGAGTGCCTTGATCTGGGGACGCGCGATTTGACGGTGCGCACCGCGCTGCTGGACAGCCGTTTCGTTGCCGGGGATGCAGTGCTTTTTGAAACCTTTGTGCGTGATGTGGCCGCGCCCCTGCGGCGCCGGGATGTGGAGCGCTTTATTGCCGCCAAGCTAGAGGAACGTGCGGCGCGCTGGCGCAAGTATGGTTCCTCGGTGCATCTGCTGGAGCCGAATGTCAAGGAGGGCAAGGGGGGCCTGCGCGATCTGCATACTGCCCTCTGGATACTGAAGGCGCGCCACGACGCTGCGGACTTTTCCGGCCTGCTGGCCAAAGGCGCGCTCTCTGCCGCCGAAGGCGCGGCTTTCCGGAGCGCCTGCGACTGGTTGTGGCGGGTGCGCAACGAGCTGCACTATGCGCAGCGGCGCAAGAGCGATCGTTTGAGCCTGGGCATGCAGGAGCAGGTCGCGCGCTTTTTTTCATATCACGACTACGGAAATCGCCTGGCGGTTGAACATTTCATGCGTGACTACTATACGCACGCGGAAAACGTGGAGGAACTGGCCGCAAGCCTTATCAGCCGCGTAACTTCAAAGCCGTATGACAATGCACTGGAGATGCCGTTTGCGCCGCTGTCTCCGCTTGCTCCGGACGGGTGCTTTGCTCTGGTCCGGAACGAAATCGTGGCTCTTTCGGATGGTGCGGCGCAGGACGGCGATCCGCTCTGGGCACTTCGGGCCTTCTGGCAGGCGCAGCGTCAGCACGCGCCGCTTGCGCAGAGCTTGCGCGAAACGGTACGCGCCCATGCCGCGCGGCAGGGCGCCCTGGCGCGCGCGGATCGGGAGGCGTGCGCACTTTTCATGGACATTTTGGGGGGCGAGAGGGTTGCGGATACTTTGAGAGAAATGCGGCGGCTGCGTTTTCTCAGCGCTTTTTTGCCGGAGCTGGGCGCGGTGTTCTGCATGGTGCAGCACGATGCCTACCATATCTATACGGTGGATAC
>JAFZPK010000167.1 GCA_017552515.1 Deltaproteobacteria bacterium
CCTGCCAGACCCTCGGAAGAAGACAAACGGCTCGCCCATGATCCGGGGGCGACCTATCTGATTTTGTCTCTTGAGGAGGAAAGAAGCCCGGTACTCAATGCATTTCATATCGAAGGCGGAACGGTGAGAAGGGAAGAACTTGAATTCGTTGATTGAACAGGGAGAACAGAGAAGTGTCCGAAGAAAAGTATGCAGTGGATGAGACAATCGATATCACGGATGTTGTGTGTCCTGTTACCTTCGTCAAGGCGAAAGCCGCTCTGGAGGAATTGGAGGAAGGGCAGGTGCTGCGTGTGCGCATGAACGATGGCGAACCGGTCCGTGACGTGCCCCGCAGCATGAAGGAAGAGGGACATCAGGTTCTGAAGCTTTCCGCCAACGGAGACGGAACCTATGATCTGATGGTTCGGAAAGTGGGAGATTGAAGAGGTCAGTGATCTGAAAAAAGCGGCGGTTTGTTCACGCGCGGGGAGCGTGTTCAGACCGCCGCTTTGGTGTTTTTTCCGCCGGTTTCGCGTTGGGGAAGGACTTCCGTTTTTTCGCGAGACCTGAAGCGGATCTTTTAGCCGTGGTATGCTTCCCGCATTTTCCGGGTGAAATCATCCCATCCCAGACGCTCCAGTGCCTTGGCGAAGCGTTCGCCTGGTTGGGCATTTTGGGCGAAATATTCGATGGCGGCGTCTGCTATCCGCCACAGTGTCTCCTCATCTTCAACAAGAGGCAGAAGCTCCCTGCCTTTCCGAATGGCATTTCCGAAGGTGCCGCCGAAGGAAACGAGGTAACCGCTTTTTCCGTGCCAGGCTCCGGATGGGCAGGCCATGACGCAGCGGCCGCAGTGGTTGCATTTTTCTGTATCCAGCACAATCGTGCCATTTTCCATGGCGATCGCCTCACAGCGGCAGGCCTTTTCGCATACGCCGCAGAGGGTGCATTCATCCGCCGTCCAGGAGATGGCCATGCCGCCCTTCACGCCCAAATCGTTCTCTTCGGCCTTGAGGCAGTTATTCTGGCATCCGGTAACGCCAAACTTGAATTTGTGGGGCAGATGCCGCCCGAAGTAGCGGCGGTCCAGCTCGGTGGCAATGGCCAGTGCATCGATGCAGCCGCTGGGGCAGCACTGTCCGCTCTGGCAGGCTGTTACCGTACGGACGCGGGGCCCGCAGACGCTGGGAGACACTCCGCCCGCCGCAAGGTCGTTTTTGATGTTTTCGATGTCTTCAAGCCGGATAAAGGGGATCTCCACCCCCTGGCGCGAGGTGAGGTGGACGTAGTTCTTCCCGTATTTTTTCGCTGCGGCGGCGATGGTCTGAAGCTGCTCAACCGTCAAGGTACCGCCTACCACCCGCAGTCGAAGAGAAAAGGTGTTCTTCTGCTTTTGACGCATAAAGCCGCCAGCCTTGAGCGCCGCATAATCCACAGCCATGGGGAATCCTCCTGTCTTTTTAGTAATATGTATAGTTTATGGTATTTTCATACAGCAGGCGATCTTTTTCCGGCCCACCTTCCCGCAGATCCAGAACGAGTTCCGGCCGCCGTTCCTGCCGGAGCTGCTTTTCCGTTGGACTCTCCAGAGATTCTCCAGGGATAACCGTAATGATCCCTGCCTGTTGCAGCAGAGCCGCGGCGAAAACAAGGCGTTCTCCGCTTTCGCGCACCTGCATGGTGTGGAGCCCCTGGGAGAGCAGCTCCCGCTCGATTTCCTCGGCCTTTCGGACGTTGTCCGCAAGGATCAAAAACGGCGTCTGCCCCATGTACTTCGCCCGCGTTTCCGGGCCGATCTTTTCCATGTTCTGTTCCCCGGCGTCAAATACCGTTTCAATGATACCACAGGCGGCGGTAGCGTTGGTGATTCGATCAATCAGAATCAGTTCGCCCAGTGTCCGGTGGCTGGAAAAGGTATCCACCACAATGGGGGACGACAGCGAGATGGAGCACCGGGCAATCTCGTTCTTTTTCAGGCTTGTGGCATTCCGGTGCTCGCCGGTGTTTACGTCCACGGTGTAACGGATGCCGTCAATTTTTCCCGGAATGAGCCGGGTACCGGCCTTGACGAACAGGGCACGGGAATGGGTCAGTGCCTCGTCGTCCATCCAGAGCAGGGTGGCCTCGAAATGGCTGGCCGTGTGCAAAACCGTGTCCTTGACGAGAACACTGCCGCGTGAGATGTCCACCTCCGTGTCCAGTTCAATGGTGACAGGCTGGCCTTCGCCGGCAGCGCGGGCAGGTTTGTCACCTGCCAGAATGTTTTTTACGCCGGCCTTCGTACCACTGGGCAGGACCTTCAGCGTATCTCCAATCCGGATCTCTCCCGTCTCGATCTGTCCCTGAAAACCACGAAAAGTATGGTCCGGACGGCATACCCTCTGGACGGGCATATAAAATCCCTCCTCGTGGCCGGCGGGTTCGACCGTCACGGTTTCAAGCCAGTCCAACAAAGGCCCGCCTTCGTACCAGTTCATGATGGCCGACGGCTTTGTCAGGTTTTCTCCTGTCGTGGCGGACAGAGGGATAATTTTGACGCCCTGCAGGCCCAGCTCGTTTTCAAGTTCCTCTATTTGCTCCCGGATCTTTTCAAAAGGGCCGCGGTCATAGTTCACCAGATCCATTTTGTTCACGGCGAACACGAAGGAGCGGATCCCCATGAGGGAGCAGATGCGCGCATGCCGGCGGGTCTGGACGAGCACGCCCTTCGTCGCGTCCACCAGAATCACCGCCAGATCGGCAAAACTTGCGCCTACCGCCATGTTGCGGGTGTATTCCTCGTGCCCGGGGGTATCCGCCACGATGAAACTGCGCCGGTCTGTCGTGAAATAGCGGTAGGCTACGTCGATGGTGATGCCCTGTTCGCGTTCGGCCATAAGCCCGTCCAACAGCAGGGAATAGTCAATGGCTCCGCCCCGGGAGCCCACGCGGCTGTCCAGTTCCAGCGCCCGCTCCTGATCGGTGTAGAGGAGCTTGGTGTCGTAGAGAATGTGGCCGATGAGGGTGGACTTGCCGTCGTCCACACTGCCGCAGGTGATGAATTTCAGAAGTCCGTTCATCAGAAATAACCCTCCCGTTTGCGTTTTTCCATGCTGGCTGCGCCGCCGTCCCGGTCTATGACGCGGCTGGTACGTTCACTTGTGACGGCGCTCAACGTTTCTCTGACGATGGCGTCCAGTGTATCCGCCGTTGATTCCACGCCCCCGGTCAACGGGTAACAGCCCAGGGTACGAAAGCGGACGCTCAGGTATTCCGGCGTCTCACCTGGGAAGAGGGGAAGACGGTCGTCATCCACCATGATGATGTTGCCGTCCCGGCGGACAACAGGACGCCGTGCCGCGAAGTACAGCGGCACTATTTCTATGTTTTCACGCCGGATGTATTGCCAGATGTCTTTCTCTGTCCAGTTGGAGATGGGAAACACCCGGATGCTTTCGCCCTTTTTGATGCGGGTATTGTAGAGCTTCCACATCTCCGGGCGCTGGTTCTTCGGGTCCCAGGCCTGTTCGAGGTTGCGGAAGGAAAAGATGCGTTCCTTGGCGCGGGATTTTTCCTCGTCTCGCCGTCCTCCTCCAAAAGCCGCCGTAAAGCCGTACTTCGTGAGCGCCTGTTTGAGAGCCTGGGTCTTCATCACATCCGTATAGACGGCG
>JAFZPK010000168.1 GCA_017552515.1 Deltaproteobacteria bacterium
CGGGTCGCCCAGGATATCCTCCTGATAGCCACCGGAACCGGCATGGTTGTGGATGCCATCGATAATCTGGACTGGGAATTCGGGCACTGACACCGACCGAAACATATCATTGAAGGGCGATCCTCATTCTGCGGAAACAAACCCCTGACAGAAAGGAAAAAATTATGAAAAAAGCACTTCTCTGGATGTCCATGCTACTGATAGCGGCGCCGCTTTGGGCCGCGCCTCCGGGCCCTGGTCCGGGCGGACCACCTTCCGCTTACGGGGGGGCTCCCGGTTCACACCACTCCGGTCCAGCTCCCGGCTATCGGGAAGGTCCCGGCTCGCATCACCGTCCCGGTCCTGCACCCAGCTACCGGGGAGGCCCAAATTCGCCTCATCGCCCCGGTCCTCCTTCCAGCTACCGGGGAGGTTCCAGCCCGCATCACCGTCCTGGTCCTCCTCCTGGTTATCAGAGAGGTCCCAGTCCGAATCACCGTCCCGGTCCTCCTCCCGGCTACCGGAAAGGTCCTGGTCCCCATGGGTATCCCCATTTTCACCATGCCAGGCGAAACGCCATTCACGACTACTACGCGCGGGACTTCTATGCCGGCGGACGGCACTGTCCTCCTGGACTTTTCCGTGACGGATACAGATGCGTCGCCCCCGGTCCAAGAAGATGGGCAATCGGACGCCCATTGCCGGCCGACGTTGTTGTCTACGAAGTGCCGCCGGCCGTTGTACAGGAACTGGGACCGGCTCCATCCGATCACAGCTTCGTGCGGGTGGCCGAAGATATCCTGATGATCGCCAACGGTACCGGTATGGTGATTGACGCCATTGACAACCTGAGCTGGGAATTCGGGCGATAAACGCACCGCTTCAAGAATTCCCGTTAAAAAAGGAACGGCAGAAAGCGTGCAAGACGCTTCTGCCGTTCTTTATTTCTCTTTTAAAATCCCTTTTTCCCTCACGGTGGATGGGCTTTCCGGTAACGCTCCAGTATCCGCGCCACAAAATGACGTGTTTCGGCAAAAGGCGGTACCCCTCCGTAACGCAGCACATTCCCCGGTCCCGCGTTGTAGGCCGCCAGTGCCAGTTCCAGTGTCGCAAAACGGTTGAGTTGCTGGCGCAAGTAGGCACATCCCGCCAAAATATTGGCTTCCGGATCATAAGGATCACGCACACCCAGCATATTCCATGTGGCCGGCATAAGCTGCATCAGGCCACGGGCACCCTTGCCAGAAAGCGCTGTCGGATCGAAATTGGATTCCACCTGGATAACTGCGGCAATCAGGGCTTCGTCCAGATTGTGCACTACCGCCGCCCGGTGAATAATGTCCCTCAGCGCAGCCGGAGCAAACAGCGGTTTTCCAGTCCTTTTTTGTCGCTGCACCAGCTGAACCGGCACCATACGCGGTAAGGCCAGATACAGAGCATGAGGAGAAAGCGCATATACATCCATCTGTTCAATCAGGCGCTCGAACTGTTTTTCCGGCGGGGAAGACTGCCTGCGGGACGGAGAAACCGGCTGCATCCGGCAGGGCGAACGCTCGCCGGTTATGATTTCTGTTTGAATGGAATCAGCCCAGACTTGCGCGGCGAAAATGCCCTCCACGCACCAAAACGGCGAAACGCCGTACAAGAGCCTGAGAAATACAAATGTCGCGATGAGACTACTGAGACTCTTCTTCCGGGAAGGAAAAGTAGAGGTCAACAATGTTGGCTCCATCAACATGACTGTAACAGTAGTGCGCCGCCATGGAACGCACCAGATGAATGCCCAAACCACCGATAGGACGTTCCTCCACGCTCATCATAATATCGGGGACCGGGGCTTCCCGAAAGGGATTGAACGGCGTTCCCCAATCCTTGACCCGAAAGCAGGAAAAACGCTGACCATCAAAATCAGCTTCCCAAATGCTGACCTCGGCTTCTCCTTCACTGTCCGGAGGATAGGCATAATTAAAAACATTGACCAGCAGTTCTTCCGCAGCCAGTTCCATTGTCGGCACCAATGCGCCGGAAACATTGCTTTCAATAAAAACGTTGACTATCTGCAACTGTTCCGTTTGTGCCGGCATTTTCAGTCTTTTCATGGGAACTCCCTGTCAGCTTAAGGCCGCCAATGCTTCGTCAAGAGAAGGATAAATCGCCAGAATCGAGTTGAATCCCGAAATTTTAAACACATCCGCAACCATGGGCTGCATGGCGCAATACGCTATCTTCTTTTTGCCCGCACGAACGGATTTTTCCAGGCTCAAAATACCGCGCAAACCGGCAGAGCTGATATATTCCAGATCCTTTAAATCGATAACCATTCGGGAAACGCCGTTCTCGAGCTTGGCATGACACGCCGTATCAAATTCATTGACGTTTGTGGCATCCATTCTTCCTGAAACACTCAAAATTGTTATCCCACCTTTTTCAGAATCAATAATCTGCATAAAAAAACATCCTTTTTCTAAATGATATTGCCCATCAAAAGGATTACCGAGATTCCGCCTTTTCCCATTCGGTCAACTTGTCCTGGATAAAACCAATGACAGCGTCATTTTCTTTTTGACCGTTACCGGTAATTTTCAACGGATCGCCAAATTCCAGGAAAACCCGCCTTTGCGGACGGATGCGTCCGAAATCTTTCAAAAAGCCTGGGCCATTTCCCCAAGCATCGGTTTTCAGCGCCAGAGGAATTACCGGAACGCCCGCATGCCGGGCCAGCTTCACCCCCATGCTATTGAAATGCTCCGGATTGAAAACCGCAGCGCGCGTTGTCTGAGGAAAAATCACAATGGAAATGCCCTGTTCCAAACGCTTTTTCCCTTCCTCCATAACCGTCTTGAAATCCTCACGCGGATTTTTCCGGCTGACGGCAATCGGATCACGGCTGCGCATGACGTATTTGAAAATCGGATAGTTGAGCAACGACTCCTTGATGACAAAGGTATGTTTTTTGGCCGGAAGCAGCAAAGACGGGATGACAAACGTTTCCAACGCGCTCATGTGATTGGCGGCAACGACACAGGGGCCTTCGACGGCGGCCACCCGATCCAGGCCAACAATATTCAGCTTTACTCCCACCGATTCCAAAGCGGTCACAACATCGTCGCTGCTCTGAGCCCATTCCTGATAACCATATTTTCCCATCTTCGCCTGTTTTCCGGCACGCACCACCACCCCAATTTCCCGAAAATGAAACACCGGAGTGGGAAAAAGCCTGGACAGCCAATCCGGCGTGTACGACGGAGAAAGATAGGAACCGTTGCCAAGGATGATATTACGCATTGTCATATTCCTGTTCTGTTATAAAGTGTTGTTTTCCCATTATCATAAATTAAATCTTAATGTCGGGGCAGCCATTTGCCAAATGTTTTCTTGCCGGAACTTCCCGGGATCGAAACCGGACATTCTCCTTGTCAAGGCTGGAAAAGGGGGCGGGGACATTGCAATTGATTTTATCTGTTCAACAGACTATGGTAAATACGATCTGTTTTTTTATTTTGGTCACGCTCTCCTGGAGCAGAAACGTGGCTTTCTTTCTCTAAAAACAAAAAAATTTCCATAGATGATGATCAAAATCGGAAGTACAGAACCCAGCTTACCGTCCTGTGCCCGCGCGCAAGGCGGTTTTTATTGTTTTTAAACTTTTTTAAGCAAGAAAGGAAAGAAACTATCGTGTCGCTCAAACAACTCATTTATCGTCCCGTCGGTTGGCGGGAAGCCATCATGACCTTTGTAGGCGCTTTTGGTGGTATTGGCACTTGTGCGTTTTTCTTTTGTCTCTACAAGTATCCGCTGCTGATTGCTCCTTACGGCGCCAGCGCGGTGTTGATTTACTGCGCGACTTCCGTACCGCTGGCGCAACCGCGCAACGTCATCTTTGGCCATATCATCGCCTCCATCGTCGGCATTACCTGCTATAATGTGCTGGGGGGAGACTGGTACGTCATGGCCTTGGCCGTAGCCCTGGCCATTCTCGCCATGATGATCACCGGCACCGTACATCCTCCCGCAGGCGCCACCTCGCTCGTTTGCGTCATGACGCAGACCAGTAACTATCTTTTCATCCTCAAGACCATTATTCCTGGCGTCGCCATCCTTCTCACGTTCGCCATTCTCTCCGCCAGAATTTTCCCGGGCGTCCGTCCCTACCCCCACCCCAAAAAATCATAAAAAAAGATATCTTTGCGGGTGGTATGAGAGAGGCACTTATTGGGAGTTGAAAAGCCAACCCCAAAATCGGGATACAAAAAAAGGCATCTTCGCGGGAAGATGCCTTTTTTATCAAATCAAATTTTCTTTTCTCTTCGTACTTTGTCCATGGAAATCAAATTTCCATGATCTCCTTGTCCTTGGCCGCAACGATTTCATCAATCTTCTTGACATAGGAATCTGTCAAATCCTGAATCTCTTTCTCGCCGCGTTTCAGATCATCCTTGGTCAGTTCCTTGTCCTTTTCCATTTTTTTCAACTTCTCGTTGGCGTCACGCCGCAAATTGCGCAAGGCAACTTTCGACTCTTCCCCCATCTTTTTCGTCATTTTCGTCATTTCACGGCGCCGTTCCTCGGTCAGCGGCGGAATAACGACCCGGATAATCTGGCCATCAGAATCCGGATTGAGACCCAAATCCGATTTCAAAATCGCCTTTTCGATTTCTCCGATGATCTTCTTTTCCCACGGTTGAATGGTGATCATCCGCGGTTCCGGAACCGCCAGTGTGCCCACCTGATTGATGGGAGTCGGCGTTCCGTAATAGTCTACCATGATATTCTCCAGAAGCGACGCGGAAGCGCGACCAGTACGAACCCGGCCAAAATCCTTTTTGAGAGCCTCCACCGTCTTTTCCATTCCCGCCACAAGCTTCTTTTTCACATTCTCCATGTCTACTCCTCTCCTTTGACGATGGTGCCAATCCCCTCGCCGCAAATCACCCGCTTGATATTGCCACGCTGGTGCAGATCGAAAACGATAATCGGCAGGCCATGGTCCATACACAGGGAAATAGCGGTGGTATCCATTACCCGAAGACCGCGCCCCAACACGTCCTTATAGGTCATGTGAGAAAAACGGACAGCATTTTTATCTTTCTTGGGATCGGCGCTGTAGATGCCATCCACCTGGGTCGCCTTCAAAAGCGCGTCCGCGCCAATCTCCATGGCACGCAAACTGGCGGCCGTATCCGTGGAAAAATAGGGATTGCCGGTTCCGGCCGCAAAAATGACCACCCGTTTTTTTTCCAGATGACGCAAGGCGCGTCTGCGAATATAGGGTTCGGCCACAGCCTGCATCCCCAGAGAAGTCTGTACCCGCGTCAACACTCCGCGTTTTTCCAAAGCATCCTGCATGGCCAAACTGTTGATGACCGTGGCCAGCATTCCCATATAGTCGGCACTGGCACGTTCCATCCCCTGGGAAGCGGCGGCCACACCCCGAAAGATGTTGCCGCCGCCAATTACCAGAGCCAATTCCACACCGAGATCAACAACTTCCTTGATCTCCTCCGCCAAAGCGCCGATAACCGCCGGGTCGATGCCATACCCCTGATCTCCGGCCAAAGCCTCTCCACTCAGTTTGAGCAGGACTCTCCGGTAACAGGTTTTCTCCTCCATGACATCCTCCGTTTGTGGGGTAAGATACGCTCAAAAAGGATGCTGCCTACTTCGCCATTGCGGCAACTTCCTTGGCAAAATCATCCGCCTTTTTCTCAATGCCTTCACCCAGCTGGAAGCGCAGGAAACGGCTCAGCTTGATCTCCGTCCCCAACTCCTTGGCCAGTTGGGCCACCACATCTTTGACCTTCTTGTCGGGATCGATGACATAGGCCTGCTCTAGCAGGCAGACTTCACCAAAGAATTTGCCAATCTGCCCATCGACAATCTTGGCCAGAATATTTTCCGGCTTGCCGCTCGCTTTGGCCTTTTCCATCATGATTTCCTTTTCCTTGGCGATAACGGCTTCCGGAACCTCTTCCCGGCACAGATACTGTGGATTGGCCGCCGCAACATGCATGGCAATCTGATGCCCCAGTTCCTGAACCTTGGCGTTATCCGCCGCGCCGGTGGTGATATCAAGCAGCACGCCGATCTTTCCACCGCCATGAATGTACGACGCGATAAAACCGGCCTTGTTTTCAAGCAGGGCAAAGCGGCGAACCTGAATATTTTCACCGATTTTCGCCACAGCATTGGTTGTCTCTTCGGCAACGCTCTTGCCACCGGGGAACGAAGCCTGCTTCAGGCCTTCCAGATCGGCGGGAGCGGCAGCCAGAGCCGCGGCCGCAACACCCTCGCAGAAATTGAGGAAATTGTCGGTCTTGGCAACAAAATCGGTTTCCGAGTTGACTTCCACCAGAACGGTCCGGCCATCTTTTTCACGAGTCAGCACGATACCTTCCGCAGCCACCCGGCCAGATTTTTTCGCCGCGGCAGACAGGCCCTTCTTCCGCAGAATATCCACCGCCTCATCCATATTCCCATTGGCCTCGGTCAGAGCCTTTTTGCAATCCATCATTCCGGCACCGGTCTTGGCACGCAGTGCCGCCACATCAGAAGCATTGATAGCCACAGTTTCCTCCATTCTTGATTGACTGTTGTTTCACATTGTTAAAAAAAGCGGCTTTTTCTTCAGCCGCTTTCTTTTTGCTCTCTTAAAAACATCAAACTTCGCTGTTTTCCTCAGCTTCGGGAGAAGCCGCCTCGGGTTCGGAAGCGACGTCATCGGACTCCGCGCCCTCCAGTTCGCCACGCACTTCGCTCTCATGGGCAATGGCGCCTTCGGCGCAGGCATCCGCTATCTTGCCGGTAAACAGCCGAATCGCCCGAATAGCGTCGTCATTGCCGGGGATAACGTAATCGATATCGTCGGGATCACAGTTGGTATCGACGACCGCAACGACCGGAATGCCAAGCTTGCGTGCCTCTTTAACGGAAATCGCTTCCTTCTTGCAGTCGATAACAAAGATGGCGCCCGGCAGTTTGGTCATGCCCTTAATGCCACCCAGGTTTTTCTCGAGTTTTTCCTTTTCCTTTTCCAGCTGCAGGACTTCCTTCTTGGTCAGTTTGCCATAGGTGCCGTCCTCTGCCATGGCCTCGATCCTGCGCAAGCGGTCAATACTTTTCTTGATGGTGCTGAAGTTGGTGAGCATGCCGCCCAGCCAACGATTGTTGACGTAATACTGCCCTACCCGCAAGGCCTCTTCCTGAATGGCATCCTGCGCCTGTTTCTTGGTACCGACAAACAGCACTTTCTCGCCGTTTTTCACGGTTTCGCAGACAAAATCGTAGGCATCCTTGAAGCAGCGCACCGTTTTTTGCAGATCAATGATGTAGATGCCGCTCCGGGCGCCAAAAATGTAGGGTTTCATCTTCGGATTCCAGCGCTTGGTCTGGTGCCCGAAATGCACCCCGGCTTCAAGAAGCTGTTTCATGCTAATCTGGGACATTTTCTCTTCTCCTTTGGTTATTCATCCTCCGTTTTCGTCATTTCCAGCCGGAAACTCCACGACCCCATGCCGCAAAGCACCCTCCGGCCAGCTCGGAAAACGTGTGAACTACAAGCGGTTGTTTGTAACACGCGATACGAACCAAAACAACAGGAAAAAATCATTTTTCACCTGCCGGATGCGGTTTTTCCCTTCCACGGGTTGACTTTTGCCGGGCAATTACCATACTTGACCATGTGCATGACTCACAAAAAGCACATCACATACTTATAATCCGTAAAGAAAAAAGCTTCCAGCGGGCGGCATACGCCCCAACAGTCGCACGGCAAACAACAAAAACATCCATCGACAAGGGGGAAAACCATGGAAAAAGTCAAAATGCCCAACGGTACCGAAGTCGCCTTTGAAGGCGCCGAATGGTACATGGACAACGAACTCAGGGCAGAGCTGATCTGTGATTACGGCGGTGTTTCCGACCAGGAATTCATCAATATCTACTGTCAGAAGCACAAGGAGCGTTTCGGCGAGGAATTTTCCATTGAAACCGGCAAGGAACGCGAAATTGCGGCCTATGAGCAAAGCCAGAAGGAAAAAGAGGAAAAGGAAAAGAAAGCCTGAAAAAAAACAGTTTCGCACGTGTAAAAAAATGGCGGCGGAGAAAAACATCCGCCGCCGTTTTTTTTACTTAAAAACGCCTTCCAAGATTATTGTGATACCTGAGAGGTTCGGTCCGCTGGCGACGATTCCGCCGCATGGCCAATCCCGCGAGCAAAAGAGTTGCCGCCACACACAACTGCGGTCCAACATCTCCCCAGCGGTTGTACAAAGTGCGTGTTCCTCCCAGCCCCACCTGCCCATGGGCTATGGTTTCCTCAAACAGGCCAGTGGCCGCGCCTATCCTTCCCGAAGGCGCAATGAGCGCGGAAATCCCGGTATTGGCGGCCCGCGCTATCCAAACGCGGTTCTCCACCGCCCGAAAGGTTGTCATGGCAATATGCTGAAACGGCGCCGCCGATCGTCCAAACCAGGCGTCATTGGTGACATTGACCAGCAGATCGCAACCCTCCTTGCGCACCCAATGACGCGCAAGCTCCGGAAAAACCGCTTCAAAACAGATTAGCGTACCGATGCGGGTTTTCCCCAAAAGCAGCGGTTTGGCGATGCCGGGGGAAAAGTCTCCCAGGCCATGCACCAGTTTTCCCAGCGAAGGCAACAGCCAGAGGAGCGGATTGTATTCGCCGAAGGGCACCAGATGGATCTTGTCGCTGCGTCCCAGGATTTCCCCCTGGGCGGAGGCCAGAAATACGCTGTTAAAATAACGTACCTGATCGTGAGCGCCGACTTCGTAGGAGGGAGCTCCAAATATCAACGGCAGATCGCAGAGCACCGGCACATCCAGCACCGCGCCTGTCAAGGGCTCATGCGACCCAAAATAAAAAGGAGTGGCACTTTCCGGCCAAACAATGAGATCCGCGCCAGCGGCCGCGGCCTTTTGAGAAAGTTTGCGGTAGCGGGTGATCGTTTCCGCCTTGAATTCCGGATCCCATTTGAGGCCCTGCTCCACATTTCCCTGCACCAGCGCCACATTCAGCTGCCGGGAACGCTCGTCAAGCGGCTGACGCAGACGGAAAAAACCGTAGCCCGCATTCAACATTACAAGCAGCAGGGCCAGCACCAGCGGCCCGCAGGCGAAACGCCGCCGTTCGCGGAACGAACGCAGAAGCCAGGCCAGAGCCGCATTGACCAAAACCAGCAAAAAGCCTATTCCGTACACCCCAAAGAGATCCGCCGTCTGGATCATGGTCAGAAAATTCTGTTGCGAATAGCCGATACTGACCCACGGAAAGCCCGTCAGCAGGTGTGCGCGAAGATACTCCCCGGCAATCCACAATACCGGCAACGAGAGCCACCACGGAACATGCAGGGTCCGGCGCCAACGGCACGCGAGGAAAGTCGCCGCGCCGAAGTAGAGGGCAAGATAGGCGGCCAGCATAAGCCAGGCTACCATCGAAAAGAACGGATGAAGCCCCCCATAGGTGGTCATCACTATGTTGAGCCAGTAAAGGCTCCCTGCAAAGAAGGCAAGGCCCGCGGCATACCCGCTGGCAAAAGGACGCTCCTCCATCACCAAAAACAGCGGTGCCAGCGCAAACCAGCCCATCCAGGACCAATTGCAGGACGGAAAGGCCAGCGTCAGAGCGCCGCCAGAAGCCATGGCCACCCATAGTACCCAATGCCGCACCAACCAGGATTTCACGTTGCCTCTTCTTCGGAAACGGGCGGTTCCATCCGGATACGCACCTTGCCCACACGCCGCGCATCGGAAGCCACCACTGTCATATGTAAAGGTCCCGCAACCACTTCTTCGCCGGCTGCGGGAATATGCCCCAGCAGATAAAACAGCCAGCCGGCAACGGTATCGAACTTGTCACGGGGAATTTCCATCCCATAATACTCTTCCAGTTCATCAATATTGAGACGTCCGTCCACCACCACGGCGCCATCTTCCTCTTCCACAATCGGAGATTCCTCCGTTCCGTCGTCATCCGCCACATCGCCGACGATCTCTTCGGCCAGATCGGAAAACGTAATCACCCCCGAAGTTCCGCCATATTCATCCACGACGATTGCAAACCGCGCCCGTTTGCGGCGGAACTCCCGCAACAAACGTTCCAGCGTCATGGTTTCCGGCACAAACAGAGGCTTGCGCAGCATCTGCCGCAGCCAGCCCGCCTCGGGCTCACGCCCCCAAAAACGAAGCAGATCCTGAGAATGAACCACACCGACAATCTCGTCAATGGTGCCGCTGTACACCGGAATCCGCGAATGTCCGGAAGTCTGCACCAGCTCCAGCAACGCGGAAAACTCCGTATCCAGCGAACAACTGGTCATTTCGGTGCGGGGCGTCATCGCTTCACGGACGATAGTTTCGCTCAACTCGAAGATGGAGTGCAGCATCTCTCCCTCTTCCTCGTTGATTACGCCATCTTCCTCCGATGCGTCGATGATGTCCTGCAACTCCCGCTCGGAGCGAACGCCGCGCCAGCGCTTGAACAGCCCTTCCAGCCAGGAGGCGATCCTTTTGGAACCATCCTCCGCGATATCGTCTTCTTTCAAATCCAAAAAATCCTCCTCGAAATATTGCCGGTGAAAGTCTGCCGAACAGCATTAAAAAATGCTCACAGTTCCCCGGCGACAAGCGCGAAAAGCTCGTCTTCCTTCGCCTCCATTCGCGCGATCTCCGCATCGTCTACGCCTTCATGGTTGAAACCGACCAGATGCAGAATCCCGTGTATCAGCAGAAAGAAAAATTCCCGTTCAAAGGTGCTGCCCGCCTCTTCGGCATCTCGCGCGGCGGTATCGGCGGAGATCACCACATCCCCCAGCAACCCGGGGACAATGCCGCTCTCCTCCCCCTCAAGCATCGGAAAGGAGATCACGTTGGTGGGCCTGTCCCGTCCCAGATAGTCGCGGTTCAGCTCCTGAATCCCGGCATCGTCCACCACCACTACTGACAGCTCGGCCTCAGGGCATTCCAAGGCGTCTAAGATCCTGCTGGCTATCCTCTCCGTTTTCGTCAGATCGATCTTTTGATTTTTTTGCCGGTTCCCGATATGAATTGTCGCCATTGTGCGTCTTGCCTTCCCGTTCCTTGTCGCCGTTCTTTTCCTTTTCCCGTTCCTTAGCTACCGGTTCGGGATACTCGATACGCTGGTGAAAGATGCCCGTCAGAATCAGATTGAAGCTTCGGGCAATATGGTGCAGATCCTTCAGCGTCAGTTCACAGTTGTCCAGCTGGCCGTCACTGAAAATATTGTTGATGAGTTTCTGCACCATGCCATTGATGCGGGCCGGCGTCGGATCGGCCAAGGTCCGGCTGGCCGCCTCCACCGAGTCCGCCAGCATGATCAGCGCCGCTTCCCGCGACTGCGGACGCGGTCCCGGATAGCGGTACTCCCTCTCGTCCACCTGATAGTCGCCGCCTTCCTCTTCCTCCTTCTTCCTCGCCTTGTCGTAGAAAAACCGAATCAGGCTGGTGCCGTGATGCTGACGGATGATCTCCTCAATCGGTTCGCCCAGCTTGGCCGCCTTCGCCATTTCCACGCCATCCTTCACATGCGCCATGAGGATCAACGCGCTCATGGAAGGCGCCAGTTTGTCATGGCGGTTTTCCTGGATGCTGGAATTTTCGATGAAGTACAGCGGTTTTCTAATCTTGCCGATATCATGATAGTAGGCGCCCACCCGCGCAATAAGCGGATTGGCGTGGATCGACTCGGCTGCGGCTTCCGCCAGATTGCCCACAATCACCGAATGGTGATAGGTTCCCGGCGCCTGCACCATCAGCTCCCGCAGCAGCGGATTGTTCATATTGGCCAGCTCCAGCAGCTTGATGTTCGTGGTATAGCCGAAAATGGATTCCGCCAAGGGGATGGTGGCGATGACCACCACCGCGCACAGCAAACCGCCAACCGACGCAAACACCACATGATACACCAGCTGGGTCATATCGAACGAGGGCGCACGTCCCAGATACATCCCCCCGGCGATCAGGCTGTTGACCAGCATCAGCCGCACGCTCGCCAGGTAGATGTAGGAACGCTGCTCGCAGTGCCGTACATAGTGGGCCCCCACCAGGCTGCCGATCACGGCGTAGAAGATTATCGACAGATTGTCGCCGCACATGGAACCGTACAGAAACGTGGAAACCATTGCAAAGAGCGTGGCGGTCTCCGCGTTGAGGACGATCCGTACCAGCATGGTGCCAGAGGCGAAGGGCAGCAAATAGTAGTAGATCGAGGAATCGATCCACGGAAAGGCGTTCTCCAGAGCACCGAAAATGAAAATGAACAGCTTGATAAAGGGCAGGAAGCAGAACAGCAGGGTTCCCATGAACAGCAGATCGCGTCCCCGAAACAGGTACTTGCGAATATTGCCCGCTCCAAAACGATGGATGCACCACAGCATGAGAAACACGCAGACAAAGATGCCGGAGCTGACGCGTGTCCAGCGCCGGTAGGGATTGCGGGCACGGTAGGCCTCAATCTTCTCGATCTGTTCCTCACTGACCCGATCACCCTCGCGAACGATCATCTCCCCCTTCTTTACCCGGTAGAGCACCGTCCCCACGGCTTCGGCCGCCTGCATCTTGCGGTCTTCCGTCTCGTTCTTGTTGAAGGTCAGGTTGGGCATCGTCATGCGCAGCAGAACAGGCAGCAGTGCGTCAACCAGTTCCGACGGCATCTTTGGATCGCCGCGCAAAATTTGGATAAAACGCTGATTGTAAGTGTCGAGATCGATCACGTCCTTGAGATCGGTTTTGAGGGCTTCGGTGTGAGCACTCAGATCGCGCACCACAATGCCCTGATCCGCATCCGCAAGGAACAGCTGCAGATTGCCGACAACCGGAGCACGCAAACGGGTCACCGCCTCCGGAGGAAAAGAGTCGGGCTCAAACTGCTCCGGCAACTGGGCGCGCAGATGCTCCACCTCCTCCAAGCTTACATTCGTTCCCAAAACCTTCCCCAGGTGGGCCGCCGACTCATCGGCAGAGAAGTTTTCGCGCTCCGGGCCTTGCAGCCACTTCAACGCCTCCCGCACCCGCAGAAAAACGGCCCGGGACGTGTTCGGATCAAAATCGTACAGCGGCAACACCTCCCGCTGTGCCTCCAGACGTTTCTTTTCGGTCATGAGCCGATCGGTCACCAGCAGGTTGCGCGGCGCCTTGACATCCCGCGTGGCTATATCTCCCGGTTTGTAACTGGGAATTCCGGCAGAGCGAAACAGAATCAGCGCCGCAACCCAGGTTGCAAGCAGCATCATCCCCAACAAAGCCCGCTGCTGGTCGTTCAGACGCACCATCAAAACCTGCAGACGGGCCCATTTTTGCAGGCAACGGCTCCAGAGCTGCTCACGATTTTTCCGATTCAGCCACTTCTCGGCAAAAGCCTGCTTCCAGCTTTTACGCTTTTCCTGTATTGCCATCAGATTCCTTTCTTTTCTGCCAGCGTTCATAGGCCTGAACAACGCTCTGAACGATGGGATGCCGCACCACATCCAGATCGCTGAACTGGACAAAGGCGATGCCTTCCACACCGGCCAGCGCCTCCCGCGCTTCAGCCAGCCCCGAAGAACGCGGATCGGGGAGATCCACCTGGGTCGGATCGCCGGTTACCACGGCGCGGCTGCCAAAACCCAAACGGGTCAAAAACATCATCATCTGTTCGCGGGTGGTGTTCTGCGCCTCGTCCAGAATGATGAAGGAATCGTTCAGCGTGCGTCCTCGCATGAAGGCCAGCGGTGCCACCTCCACCACTCCCTTTTCCATCAGTTCCTGCCCCCGGGGAAAATCCAGCATATCATAAAAAGCGTCGTAGAGCGGGCGCAGATAGGGATTGACCTTCTCGGTCATGTCGCCGGGGAGAAACCCAAGCTTCTCTCCGGCCTCCACCGCCGGGCGCACCAGTACAATGCGGCCGGTTTCCTTCTTCATCAGCGAGGCAACCGCCATGGCCATGGCCAGATAGGTTTTGCCGGTGCCGGCCGGCCCGATGCCGAAAACAATGTCACGGCAGCGAATGGCGTCAACATAGGCCTTCTGGGCGACGGTCTTGGGCGAAACGGTTTTCCCCCGGCTGGCCACCAGAATACGATCGAGAAAGATGTCGCGCAGTGAAGCCTTTCCGTCGGCCCGCAGAATACGCAGTGCATAGTCCACATCCACCGGATGGAAACGGTGCCCGGAGGCCATCAGCTCCACCAGTTCGGAAAACAGGCGAAGCGCCAGCGCAACCGCTGGCGGCGCGCCCTCAAAACTGAGCGTCGTTCCACGGCAACTGATCCGCATGTTCAAAAGCCGCTCCACCAGATGCAGGTTGCGGTTCTGGTGGCCAAACAACAAACCGGCAAAATCGGCGCTTTCCACCGTAAACTGTTCCTTGACCGTCTCCATATATTTGTCTTTCAAAAGCCAACCGGCTTTCCTAACCCCTTTCCAGCTCCCTCAAAAAAATATTTTTGCCGTCCGTTTCAAAACAACACGGTTGCTTTTACGAAGAAAGCGGCATTATATGCTTTCTCGGGCAACGACTCAAAGCGCTTTACACGGTTTGGGAAGATTTGCTCCGGAGTTTGTGCTACATTGGGCCAAAACTGGCGAGTATTGACGGCCGCATAATAAAGGAGAGCAGCCTTTGTTCCTTCTTTTCCCCACTCACTTTACATTTCCGAAAGGAGAACCCCATGAGCGAAATCGTTGACATTTACGCCCGCGAGATTCTGGATTCCCGAGGCAATCCCACAGTCGAAGTGGAAGTCACACTGGAAAACGGCATAAGCGGCCGGGCCGCCGTACCCAGCGGCGCCTCCACCGGCGAGCGGGAAGCCCTGGAACTGCGGGATGGCGACCCGGATCGCTATCTCGGCAAGGGCGTCATCAAGGCCGTGCAAAACGTCAACAGCGTGCTGTCGGAAAACCTGATCGACTGGGAAGTCAGCGATCAGGCGGGCATTGATCAAAAGCTCATCGAGCTGGACGGCACCGACGACAAGTCCAATCTGGGCGCCAATGCCCTGCTCGGCGTCTCGCTGGCCTGCGCCAAGGCCGCCGCGGAGGAGGCCAAACTGCCGCTCTTCCAGTACCTGGGCGGCGTCAACGCGCGCGAACTGCCCGTTCCCATGATGAACATCCTGAACGGCGGTTCCCATGCCGACAACAACGTCGACATTCAGGAGTTCATGATCCTGCCGGTAGGCGCGCCCGATTTCGCCGAAGCGTTGCGCATGGGCGCAGAAGTTTTCCACACACTGAAGAAAGTCCTCAAGAAGAAGGGCCATGTCACTTCGGTCGGTGACGAGGGCGGTTTTGCTCCCAATCTGGCTTCCAACGAAGAGGCGCTGCAGGTCATCGTCGAGGCGATCGGCGCTGCCGGTTACGAGCCGGGGAAAGACGTTCTGCTGGGCATCGACGCCGCCGCGTCAGAATTCTACAAGGATGGCAAGTACATCCTGAGCGCCGAGGCAAAACCTGAAAAGAACGCCGAAGAGATGGTCGCCTACTATGAGGATCTGGTCAACCGCTACCCCATCATCTCCATTGAGGACGGCATGGACGAAAACGACTGGGACGGCTGGAAACTGCTTACCGACACCATCGGCAAACGCACCCAGCTTGTCGGCGACGACCTGTTCGTCACCAACACCCGCCTGCTGAAAAAGGGCATTGAACTGGGGATCGCCAACTCCATCCTGATCAAGGTCAACCAGATCGGCACCCTCACCGAAACGCTGAACGCCATCGAAATGGCCAAGCGTGCCGGTTACACCGCGGTTATCTCCCACCGCAGCGGCGAAACCGAGGACACCACCATCGCCGACCTGGCGGTAGCCGCCAACACCGGACAGATCAAGACAGGTTCGCTGTGCCGCACCGACCGCATCTGCAAGTACAACCAGCTCCTGCGCATCGAGGACATGCTGGGCGAAACCGCTGTCTTCAACGGACGCAATGTGTTCTACAATCTGAAATAAGCTCATTCGAGATTCTCGGGACATACACGGGCGAAGGCGCTTGCCGCACCTTCGCCCATGTGTGCCAGAAGAATCATGAATATTTATCTCAGATTGTAGAACACCTTGCGCCCGTTGACAACAGCGGTTTCACCCAGCATGTCCTCGATGCGCAGGAGCTGGTTGTACTTGC
>JAFZPK010000169.1 GCA_017552515.1 Deltaproteobacteria bacterium
GGGTTTCGGAAAGCATCCGTTTCACCTTCCTAAGCGGCCTGGGCATCAATGTGGCGCTGTGGGCGGTCCTGATGCTCTGGCCGGAACCGCTGATCCGGATCTTTACGGAGGATGAGGCGCTGATCGCGCTTACCATCCGCTGCGCGCGGATCTATTTCGGCGCGTTCCCGTTCATGGCGCTCCAGCAGGCTGGCCAGTCCACCTTTGTCGCGCTGAACTATCCAAAGTATGCGCTCTTCTTCTCCCTGCTGCGAAAGATTGTGCTCGTTGCCCCGCTGACCCTGCTGCTTCCGCCTGCCGGGCTGGGGGTGGAAGGTGTGTTCTGGGCAGAGCTCATCAGCCAGCTCACCGGTGCCACCGCCTGCTTCCTGACCATGCGCCATGTGATCTGGAAGGAGATGGACCGGCGGGCCGCCCAAGGTTGAAACAGCAGGATTACCCTTTCCTTTTCGTCCGGAAAAATCCGGACTTTTTCTTTTCTCCCGGGTGGTTTGTCCGGATTACTTTGCGATTTCTCTTGACAGGATTGTATTTTTGTTGTATTAATTATCCTGTATCCAAAAAACATTCCGCAGACGCGGAGGAGGAGTTTTTTATGTCTCTGACGTTTCAGCCCATGACGGAGAGTCGTCCGATCCGTGAAATCGCCTATGATGTGCTGAAAAAGGCCATTATCACCGGGGAAATCCCCGCCGGTGAGCGAATCGTCGAAACAGAATATGCCGACCGGCTTCATATTTCCCGCACCCCGCTGCGGGAAGCGCTCCGCAAGCTCGAGCGGGACGGCCTGGTCGAGTATGTCATGCGCCGCGGTGTCGTGGTGCATGCCTTCACCACCGAGGATGTGGATCAGATCTATACCATCCGCAACTCCCTGGAGATGCTGACGCTGCCCTACATTATTGAAAATGCGACCGCCGAGGATATCGCTGCCCTGCGGGAAAAGCTCGCCGCCATGGACGCGCTCATCAGCAAGGACGATATCGAGGGGCTTTCTCCCCTGGCGCGCGATTTCCACACCTGCCTCACCGCGATCTCCGGCAAGAACCGGATCCTGCGGGTCATCGAGGGACAGGATGAATACATCCGCCGTTTCTCCGCCATGGCCATCCAGCAGGAAAACCGCCGTTCCGCCGCTCATGAGGAGCATCACAAGCTCGTGGACCTGGTCGAACAGAAAGACCTGCCCGCCCTGGAAGAACTGATGCGCCACCACATCGAGCGGAGCAAGGAATGCTGCCTCGCCGCGCTGAAAGCCCGGAAGCAGAACCGCGATCTGTGACCGCGGCGAAAAAATCCTTGCATTTTACGCACCGGTGTGCTATCCTTTGAAGGCTGATTTGGTAAGGGAGGTTTTTCCATGAGTATTGCTGTTTCTATCGTGCTGATTATCGCGGCACTGGTGATGATTGTTACCGTTCTGCTTCAGTCTTCCGACGAGTCCGGCATCAGCGCGCTGGGCGGTCAGTCCAACAGCTATTTCAGCAAGTCCAAGGCCAAGACATTCGAAGCCCGTCTCGCCCTGGGAACGAAAATTGCCGCCGCCGTGTTCGTGGTCATGGCAATCCTGAAGCTGATTGTGAAATAATCTGTACCGTATGATAAAAGCCGCTTCCCCGTGAAGCGGCTTTTTCCATTGAAAACCCCATGGAAAAATGGTATTTTTATGGGGAAAAGGAGCGATGTCCATGAGTCAGGAATACAGGCTGGAACATGATTCCCTGGGCGATGTCCGCGTTCCGGCGGATAAGTACTGGGGTGCTCAGACGGAGCGCAGCCGCAACAATTTCCCCATCGGTGTCGGCCGGGAGCCGATGCCGGAGGAGATCATCCGTGCCTTCGCGGTGCTGAAGGCCGCTGCCGCCCGTGCCAACCGGGAGCTGAAACCGGGAAAGATGACGAAAGAGAAGATGTCCGCAATCTGCTCTGCGGCGGACGAAGTGCTTGCCGGAAAGCTGGACGGGCATTTCCCGCTCGTGGTCTGGCAGACAGGCTCCGGTACCCAGAGCAACATGAACATGAACGAAGTGCTTGCCGCCCGCGGAAATGAAATCGCCGGCAGCAGGCTCCTGCATCCCAATGACGATGTGAATATGAGCCAGTCCTCCAACGATACCTTCCCTGCTGCCATGCACATTGCCGCGGCGGAAGCGCTGGAGAAGCGCGTGCTTCCCGCCGTGGAGGAACTGGCCGCCACGCTGCGCCGTCTCGAGGCAGAGAACGAGGGCATCCTCAAGTGCGGCCGCACCCATCTGCAGGACGCGACACCGATCCGTTTCTCCCAGGAGATTTCCGGCTGGCGCGCCAGCCTGGAGAAGGATGCGGAACTGATCCGTACGGCCGTAAAGCCCCTGCTGGCGCTTGCCCTCGGCGGAACCGCGGTCGGCACCGGGCTGAATGCTCCTGCAGGCTTTGATACGCTTGTTGCAGAGAAAATCGCGCAAGCCACCGGCCTGGCCTTTGTTACTGCGGAGAACAAATTCCATGCGCTGACTTCCCTGGATGAAATGGTTGCGGCCCACGGAGCGCTGAAAGCGCTGGCCTGCGACCTGATGAAGATTGCCAACGATATCCGCTGGCTGGCCAGCGGACCGAGGCTGGGGCTCGGAGAGATCA
>JAFZPK010000170.1 GCA_017552515.1 Deltaproteobacteria bacterium
CCGGCCATGTATCCTATCTTGCGCACGACCACGTAGGAGCCGATGACACCGCAGGCGATGCTGGCGAGCAGGCTGCCCCACAGCGCGTTTTGCAGGAAGGTGTGCGTCAGCATGGTGCTCAGGAAATCATTCATGATGTTTTGGCCTTCAGGTTTCAGGTAGTTGACAGATGGGTGTCGTGATGCACCATGCGCAGCGAGGTGCCGTACAGCGATTCGATCATGGCGCCGCTGATGTGGGAAGTGGCGTGGCAGACCAGTGTCCGGTTGAGGCAGGCCACCCGGCTGATGTAGTTGGAAATAAAGCCGATGTCGTGAGACACCACCACGACGGTGATGGTCTCGTTCAGGCGCTTGAGCAGATCAAAGACGTCCACTTCGACTTTGGGATCGATATTGGCGGTGGGTTCGTCCAGCAGCAGGACCTCCGGTTCTCCCACCAGAGCCCGGGCGATGAGCACGCGCTGCAGCTGGCCGCCGGAGAGCGCGGAGATCGGCCGCTGAGCCAGATCGAAGATCTCGGTGTAGCGCATGGCCTCGAAAGCGCGCTCCCGATCCTCGGCGTTGTAGCCGAATAGTGATTTGGTACAGTCCAGCCGCCCCTGCAGAACCGTTTCCAGGACCGTCACCGGAAACTGGCGGTCAAAACGGATGAACTGCGGCACATAGCCTAAGTGACGGCAGGCCGATTCGGCTGGGGTGCCCAGCACCGTGACGGTGCCGGACTGCGGTTTCAAAAGCCCCAGGATCAGTTTGAGCAGCGTGCTTTTGCCGCCGCCGTTCGGACCGACCACGCCCAGGAACTCTCCCGCCTCAACCGTAAGACAGATATTTTCCAGCGCCGTCACTTCGCCGTAACTGAAGGAAACCTTGTCGAGGGTGATAACGGGCGTGCTCATGGCGTCATGGCCTCTTTCATGGTTTGGGCGACCTTGCGGAGATTGGCAAAGTAGTCCTCCGCCAGGGGATCGATGGCCACCACTTTGCCGCCGATGGCGGAGGCGATGGTATCGGCGGTCGCATGGCTGAACTGGGCCTGCACGAGCACCACCCGGATATTTTCCTTGCGGGCTCGGTCTATGAGCAAAGCCAGCGTTTTGGCCCCCGGTTCCTTGCCATCGGCTTCGATGGCGATCTGTTCCAGGCCGAAGTCTTGGGCAAAGTAGCCCCAGGAGGGATGGAACACCATGAAACGCCGCTGGGTGACCGGCGCCAGCGTGTCGCGAATTTCCCGTTCCAGAGCTTCAAGCTCCTCGACGAGTTGCTGGCAGTTGCCGTGGAAATACTTCTTTTGCTCCGGAAGCGCCGTCTCAAGCGCGGCGGCAATGTTGGCGGCAATTTGCCGCGCCTGGACCGGACTGGTCCAGACATGCGGATCCCCGTCTTCAGGAGAATGCTCTTCTCCTGCGTGATGATGATGGTGATGCGTTGCCGCCAGCCGCTGGATGCCCTTTTGGCAGGCCACAACGGTTATGTCCCGGTTGGTGTCCTTGATGCGCGGAATCCACAACGTCTCGAAGGGCATGCCGATGGCGAAATAGATCTTTGCGGTGGAAAGTGCCGCCATCTGGCGCGGCGTCGGTTCATAGGTTTCGGGGCTGTGCCCCGGACTGACCAGAACTTCCACCGCCACATGTTCTCCGCCAATTCGCTCGACGAAGCCTTTAAGCGGCAAAATGCCGACGAAGACCCGCAGCGGTTCGCCCATGGCTGCGCCGGTTGCCAGGCACAGCAACAGGCACGGCAAAATCGTCATGAGTCCGATTCTTTTCATAACGGAGATCCTTTTTTATTTGTCGTCGTTTTGACAGCAGATGATAGTTTCCTGGCAATCCTCGCACCGTTTCAGCGAATGGTTGGCGAGGAAGGCTTCCAGATGTTTCTTTTGGGGAACGCTCAGGATGCCGGTGCCATGACATAGGGGACAGGTGTTTTCCAGGGCGGCCAGCACGGCGTCCCGAATGAATTCCGAACGGTTGGCGATGCCCATCAGGGCCTCTTTCAGAGCGGAATCGGCTTTGAAAGTGATAAGTTCCTGTTTTTTGTTCATGGAAACTCCTTTGATCTGTTTATTGATAATACAAAGTAATACCAAAGCCGTCAAGCATCCGGGGCGAGTTTTCCTATAGGAACCGGATGGACAATGGGGTATGATTTTAAATGACAGATAAAGAGGGCATGCCCCGACAAAGAGTTCTTTCCGGAGCATGTCCAACGAGAGTTTGCAGGCAAGGGGTTCAATGAGAATGCGTTATATCGATCTGCATCTGCACAGCAACTATTCCGACGGTGTCCAGACGCCGGAAGAACTGGTTCGCATGGCCAAAGATCTGGATATGGCCGCGGTTGCGCTTTGCGATCATGACACGGTGGCGGGTATTGCCGAGGCTTTTGATGCCGGCCGCCGTTATGGCCTTGAAGTTTTGAGCGGTGTCGAGCTGTCCACTGTTTACGGCGAATATGAGGATCTGCACCTTTTGGGCTACGGTTTCGATCCCGATTTTCCGGAGCTGCACGCGGCGCTGCGTGATTTTCAGGGCCATCGCCAGGAGCGAAGCCGGAAAATGACACGGCGCATCAACGAATGCCTGCGCGAAGAGGGACGGGAACCTCTGGATCCGCAGCGTGTCGATGCCATGGTGCGCGGCGCGGTGGGGCGGCCGCATCTGGCCCGGCTGCTTGTCGAAATGGGGCACGTCAGGAATGTGGAAGAGGCCTTTCATCGTTATCTTATTCCCTGCAACGAGCCCAAACCCTATTTTCCCGCAAGCGAAGCCATTGCCCTGGTGCGGCGGGCCGGCGGCATCGTTGTGATGGCGCATCCTCTGCTGGTGTCGCGCGATTTTGATCTGCTGAAGGAGCTGTTTGTGGAGCTTGGGCGGCTGGGGCTTGCGGGCATTGAGGCCTATGCCACCAGCGCTTTTCCGGAAGAGATAGAACAGTTGATCACCATTGCCCGTTCACTGGGGCTCATCGTGACTGGTGGCTCGGATTTCCACGGGATAACCGAGAAAAATGTCACAATCGGGGCCGGCAAGGGGCAGCTGCGTATTCCCTACACCTGTGTGGAGGAAATCCGGGCCCTGCTTGCCGGAAAGATGGCCGGATGGAACGGAAACCTTTCGTAGCGTTATGAGCACTCATTTTTTTGCGACTGCCGCCAAAGGATTCGAAACGCTGCTGGCGGATGAACTGTGGCGCCTGAAGGCGGCGAATGTCCGCCCGTCCGTAGGCGGCGTTTTTTTTGACGGTCAGCTGGAAACCGCCTACCGCGCCTGCCTGTGGAGCCGGGTTGCCAGCCGGATTCTCATGCCGCTGGCCACATTTTCCGCGCTGACGCCGGAGGAACTGTACGCCGGCGCGCGTGGCATCGACTGGAGTGCGCATCTTGGGCCCGATTCAACCCTGGCGGTGGACTGCACCCTGTTCCGTTCGCGGCTCAAGCATTCGCATTTTGCGGCGCTCAAGGTCAAGGATGCCATTGTCGATCAGCTGCGCGAGAAGTATGGAACGCGGCCTTCTGTCGCGCTCGAACGCCCCGATGTGCGGGTCAATCTGCATGTGCACTGCAACCGGGCGGCCTTGAGCATTGATCTGAGCGGCGACAGCCTGCACCGCCGTGGCTGGCGCGACGAAACCGGCCCCGCGCCGCTCAAGGAGAATCTGGCGGCGGCGCTGCTGTTTTTCTGTGACTGGCCTAATAAGGCCGCCGAAGGCGGCATGCTGGTCGATCCGATGTGCGGCTCGGGCACCATTCCCATTGAGGCGGCGCTTATGGCGGCGGGCCGCGCCCCGGGACTGACGCGTGACTTTTTCGGTTTTCTTGGCTGGAAAGGGCATGACGCACCGCTGTGGGAACGCTTGCGCAGAGAGGCGCTTTCCATAGAAATCCCCAAAGATATCATGATCTTTGCCTATGATTGCGATGGCACGGTACTGGAAGCGGCGCGGCGCAACGCAGTTCGTGCGGGAGTTGCCTCCTGCATCCGTTTTCAGCAGGCTGATATCGTGGAGCTGCCGAAACCGGAAATTTTGGGAAAGAACGGTGTGGTGCTTACCAATCCGCCCTATGGCGAGCGTTTGCGGCAATCGGGCGATTTGCAGCCGCTTTACCGGCAGCTGGGGCAGCAGCTGCGCCGATGCTTTGGCGGATGGAGCGCCGGGATTCTCACGGAAAGCGCGCAGCTTGCCCAAAGCCTGGAATTGCCGCTGGAATCGACGGTTGCGCTCTGGAATGGCCCCTTGGCCTGCACCCTGTACCGTTACCGCATCCCCGCGCCGGTGGAGGAGCAGGCGGCGCCTTCTCCGATGCTGGCCAACCGCCTCCGCAAGAATCTGCGGCACCTGCGGCGCTGGGCCCGCAGGGAGGGCACAGATGCCTTTCGGATCTATGATGCCGATCTTCCAGAATACGCGGCGGCCATCGATCTCTATGGCTCCTGCGCCCATGTACAGGAATACGCGCCGCCTGCAACGATCGATCCCGCCAGGGCACGGCTGCGGCTTCAGGAGATCGTGGCGACCCTTTCCGAAGTGCTGGAAATTGCGCCCGATGCGATTTTTGTCAAAACCCGCCAGCGCCAGAAGGGCGCAAACCAGTACCAGAAGCTTGCTGACCAGCGCAACTTCATGGCGGTGCGGGAAGGGGATTTGAACTTCTGGGTCAACCTCGCCGACTATCTTGATACCGGCCTGTTTCTTGACCATCGTCCCACGCGGAAAAGGATCCGGGAATTGCTGGCCTCCGGCGGGGACTTTCTGAACCTGTTTGGCTATACCGGTTCGGCTTCGGTGTATGCCGCGGCTGCTGGCGCTGCCACCACCACGGTGGATGCCTCCCGCACCTATCTCGACTGGGCGCGGCGCAACTTTGAACTCAACGGGTTGGACCTGTCCCGGCACCGCTTTGTACAGGCGGACTGCATGGCCTGGCTTGGCGGTGAAGGCGCCGATCGGCGCTTTGATCTGATCTTTGCGGATCCGCCGACCTTTTCCAACTCCAGCTCCCGTGACAGCGATTTTGACGTGCAGCGCGACGCCGTTGCGCTGTTGAACGCGGCCTCTAGGCTGCTCAAGCCGAAAGGGATTCTCATCTTTTCCTGCAATTTCAGGCGTTTTTGCTTTGAGCCGGAAAAGGTGGCGGGCTTTGCCGCGCAGGATATCAGCGCGCAGACCATCCCGGAGGATTTTGCCCGTTCGCCGCGTATTCACCGGTGCTGGCTGCTGAAGCGAAACGGCTGAGCGTTGTGCCCGTCGTTATTTGTGGGGAGGAAGATCGCCGGAATGCTCCAGGACCGCGCTGTTTTCGATAATGCGGCGCAAACAGCGGCGTAAGGAAGCATCGGGCAGCGCTTGCAGCAGGGCTTCCGTTTCCGGGGAAAGCGGCGTGGAAGTCGCTGGCGGAAGCTCCGGCACAGATTCTGATGCTTCCGGAGCGGGGGGCGTCAGGGTGCCGAAACGCCAAAAGATGTCGTCTATCAGTTCGCCCTGCGCGTGGCGGTTGACGGCGGCGATGATGTGGGGTTTTCGCAGCTGGAGCTGCTGCATCCAGACGCTGTGTTCCACAATCACTTCCAGCACCCGGCCCCGCAGCTTCAGCGGTTCGCAGTGCCGGGCCAGAGGAGCGCCCACGATATCGGGCCATGCCGCGGCCAGTTCCAAAACGCGGCGGCGCTGGCCCATGCCGTGCTGTTCCAGCAGCTGCGCCAGCACTTCTGAAATGGCAAAGGGTCGATTGGCGGAAAACTCTCGGGGCACGATGCAACTCCGGAACCGTTCTTCAAAGGGGTAAAAGAAAAACCCGAAAAAACATAATGTTCCTTGACAGTCCTTGTCAATGCCCGGCGAAAAACATAAATATCCAATGAAAACAATATCTTTTCCGGAATACGCCGGTGATGTTTTTCTTGACAACGACGGTTTTCTTCCGTATGGTTCAACACTTTGAATTCATGTGGCTTGGTGTGAACTGTGTAATCCATGTTTGACAACCTTTCCGAAAAATTTGACGCGGTTTTCAAGAAGCTCCGGGGACGGGGGATCCTCTCCGACGAGGTTCTGCGCGAAACCCTGCGCGAGATTCGCCTGGTTCTGCTTGAGGCGGATGTCAATCTCAAGGTGGTCAAGGCGTTCATTGAAAATGTCCGCGAGCAGGCTTCCGGCCAGGAAGTCATGAAAAGCCTTACGCCTTCCCAGCAGGTCATAAAGATTGTGCGTGATGAACTGGCCCGGCTGATGGGAGAGGGCGGCGACAATCGTCTGCAGCTGGGAGGACCGCCGCCGGCCGGCATCATGCTTTGCGGCCTGCAGGGCGTGGGAAAGACCACCACCTGCGGCAAGCTGGCCTTGCGGCTTCGCAAGGAGAAACGCCGTCCGCTGCTGGTACCGGCGGACGTGTATCGTCCAGCGGCGATTCAGCAGCTGAAAACCGTGGGACGCCAGATCGGCATCGAGGTCTTTGAAGCCGGGCAAACGGCCAATCCGGTGACCATTTGCCAGGAGGCCATGCGGTTTGGCGCACTGAACGGTTTTGACACCGTCATCATGGATACGGCTGGCCGTCTGCATGTTGACGAAGCCCTTATGGACGAGCTGGTGCGCATCAAGGAGACGGTATCGCCCAGGGAGATCCTGTTTGTGGCCGACGCCATGACGGGGCAGGATGCCGTTACCTTTGCCGGCATATTCAACGAACGGCTGGATGTAACGGGCACCATCCTCACCAAGATGGATGGCGATGCCCGGGGAGGCGCGGCGCTCTCCATTCTTTCGGTAACGGGCAAGCCCATCAAGTTTGTGGGCTTGGGTGAAAAGCTCGAAGCCCTGGAGGTGTTTCACCCGGATCGCATGGCCCAGCGGATTCTGGGAATGGGCGATGTGCTCTCCCTGATTGAAAAGGCCGAGGCGTCGGTGGACAGGGAAAGCGCTGTCGCGACGGGCCAGAAACTGGTGAAAGAGGGGCTGACGCTGGATCTTTTCCGCGATCAGCTGCGCAACATCAAGAAAATGGGGCCGCTGGATTCGCTGATCAAGATGCTGCCCGGCGCCGACAAGGTCATGCGTCAAATGGAAGGCGATGGAACGCAGCTCGCGGAAAAGGAGCTGAAAAAGATAGAGGCCATTATCGACTCCATGACTTTGGAGGAGCGGCGGGATCACCGTATTCTCAACGGTTCGCGCCGCCTGCGTATCGCGAAGGGCAGCGGCACGACGGTGCAGGATATCAACCAGCTGATCAAGCGCTTTACCGAGATGCAGAACATGATGAAAAAGTTTCAGGGAATGGGCCCCAAAAAATTGAAGAACTTGATACGGGGTTTGAGATAGAATATGAATTGGTATTGAGCGTTCTTTTTTGGCGGGGTGGCCCGCCGAAAGTTTTGGCATATCAAAAAGAAAAAAAGAAAAAACGAGGAGGAATTTTTCATGGCAGTAAAAATCCGGTTGGCTCGCGGGGGCAGCAAAAAACAGCCTTTTTATCAGGTTGTCGTGTCGGATGAGCGTTATCCCCGTGATGGCCGTTTTCTGGAAAATGTTGGCAAATACGATCCCAAAACCGATCCGGCAACGGTGGTCTTGAAAGAAGAGAACATCATGCAGTGGCTTGCCAAGGGTGCTCAGCCCAGTGAAACGGTCAAGCAGTTGCTGCGGAAAGCCGGTTTATGGGTAAAATTTAAACAGGCGGAGTCGAACGCCGGCTAAACAGTTTCGACTTTTTGCCTCTCTTCCGTACAAAGGATGATTCCCATGGAAGAACTGATTGCTTTCATCGCCAAGTCTCTTGTTGAGAAACCTGAGAGTGTCACGGTTTCTTCCGAAGAGAAGGAAGACGGTTCCACCCTTATCAAGCTGAGTGTCGATCCGGGCGATATGGGGAGAATTATCGGCAAGGAAGGGCGTACGGCCAAGGCCATGCGCACGCTTCTGAATGCCAAGGCGACGCGGGAGGGGCGGCGTTCCTCTTTGCAGATCCTGGAGTGATGGTTCAGGAAAGACAGATTTTTGCGGGAACAATAGTCAAGGTTCATGGACTGCGCGGTGATGTGAAGGTTCATCTGCCTTCCGAGCGGGAAGCATTGTTGCGTTATGGACAGCGCTTTATGCTGTATCGGGATGGCGCCTTGATTGAGACCCGGTCTGCCAAACGGGTGGTACCCTGCGGGGGAGGATGCCTGGTACGGTTTGAGGGCATAACGGAAGTCGAGACGGCCTCCCGGCTGGTTGGCTGCGAAATTTGGATTTCTCCCGGGGAATTGTCTTTTCCCGCCGGGGAGGACGAACATCCCGCCGCTCTGGTGGGGATGAGCGTCAGTGATGCCAGGTTGGGCGAGATAGGTGTGGTCGAGGATTTTTTTGCGACTGCCGCCCATGGTATCCTGGTGGTGCAGGGCGAATACGGTGAAGTGCTGTTGCCGAATGTGCCCGGCTTCAAAAAGATGGTGGATTGGAAGGAGCGCAGGCTTTTGGTGGAACTTCCGGAAGGCCTTGTGGATAACGGAAGATGAGATTCGACGTTATTACTCTGTTTCCGGCCATGTTTGATCCGCTGATGCAGGTCGGAGTTATTGGACGTGCGGCAGCAAAACGGGTCTTTGACATTGAGGTGCATAATCTGCGGGATTGGGCGGATCCGCCCCACTATGTGGTGGATGATGCGCCGTATGGCGGTGGCGGCGGCATGGTCATGAAGCCGGAACCGGTTCGGCGGGCGCTGTCCGCCATTCGCCGGCAAGCTCCGGATTCCCTCGTCGTTCTGACGACTCCCCAGGGGAAAACTTTCCGGCAGCAGGATGCCGTGGCTTTTTCCCATACGGCCGGGGTGATCTTTTTATGCGGACGCTATGAGGGGGTGGATGAACGGATCCGTTCCTGGGTGGATGAGGAGTATTCCATCGGCGACTATGTTCTGACCGGCGGGGAATATGCCGCGTTGGTGATGGTGGATGCCATCGCCCGTCTTGTTCCCGGGGTGCTGGGCAACGATGCGAGCGCGGAGGATGATTCCTTCAGCGAAGGTCTGCTGGAATATCCCCACTATACCCGGCCCGTGGAGTTTGAGGGAATGACGGTTCCTTCGGTGTTGATTTCCGGCAATCACGGGGAAATTGCCCGCTGGCGCCGGCAGGAAAGCTTGCGGCGGACCTTGTTACGGCGTCCGGATCTGCTTGCGAGGCAGGAACTGGATGATGCGGATCGCCGTTTTGTGGAAGATCTGCGGAAAGGAAACGCATGAAGCCGCGAGCCTTGGCTTTGGTGCATTATCCGGTGCTGGATCGGCGTCATGACGTTGTCGCCTCGGCGGTGACTAATCTCGATCTGCACGATCTGGCACGGAGCGCCATGACGTTTGGATGGAGCCGCTTTTATGTGGTAACGCCGGTTGAGGAACAGCAGCGTTTGGCGGAAAAGATCCGGGAACACTGGTGCCAGGGCTATGGCGCCGTGTATAATCCGGATCGACGGCAGGCGCTGGAACTCATGGAGATCTGTCCAGATCTGGATGAGGCGCTTCGCCGTTGGGAAGACTGGACCGGGGAACGGGCATTACCGGTGCTGACGGGCGCCGCGGTCCAAAATGGCATGTCCTGCCAGCAGTGCAGGGACTTGATGCAGGATTCGCCCTTGCTGCTGATCTTTGGAACGGGCTGGGGGCTGGCCCCGCCGTTGTTTGAACGCGGCTGGCCAACACTGGAGCCGATTCGGGGAGCGGGCACCTACAATCACCTGGCGGTGCGCGCGGCGGCGGCCATCTTCATGGACCGTTTGAGTGAAAATCGGATTTAGGACGTTAAACGTTTTTGTGGCAGAGCAGTTGAAAAAGATGTTTTTCAGGCTGCAATAATTTATTATAAACACTGTAAATATCATAAGGAGGAACCGTAGGGTTCTCATCCTGTCAGGAGGAAAGAATCATGAACATCATTGATGAAATTGGCCGGGAACAGATGAAGACCGACATCCCGCCCTTCAAGGCCGGCGATACGCTCAAGGTCCACGTCAAGATTGTGGAAGGCGACAAGCATCGTATCCAGATGTTTCAGGGAGTATGCATCAGTCGCAAGAACAATCTTATCAGCTCCACCTTCACGGTACGCAAAATTTCCGACGGCATCGGCGTAGAGAGAATTTTCCCGCTACATTCCCCGAACGTCGACAAGATCGAAGTGCTGAAGATTGGCCGGGTACGCCGCGCAAAACTGTACTACCTGCGCAAACTGCAGGGCAAAGCCGCGCGTATTCAGGAGAAACGCTACTGAGAAGCGTGTTTCTTTTCAATGAAAAGGCCCCATTTTTGGGGCCTTTTATTTTTTACGGTGCTTGAAGGATGAGAAAGGCAAACCGGGAAGCATCAGCTGACGACGAGCGTGAGTTGTGGCGGCAGGGATTTACGGCCGTCGCCGGTGTTGACGAGGTTGGGCGCGGTCCCCTGGCGGGCCCGGTGGTGGCGGCGGCGGTCATCCTTGGCGAAGACACGCAGCTGCCGGGATTGCGGGATTCAAAGCAGCTTTCCGCAGCCCGGCGGGAAGAGCTTTTTTTCAGGATTCGCCGTGAGGCCTTGAGCATCGGATTGGGCATCGTGTCTCCGGAGGAAATCGATCGCCTGAACATTTTGCGGGCCAGTCTGCTGGCGATGAAGAAGGCGGTGGAGTCCATGAAGAAACCGGCGGATTTTCTTCTGGTGGACGGCATTTTCACCATCCCTGATCTGACGGTGGAGCGTCCCCAGCGGGCTCTGAAACAGGGCGACGCCCGTTGCCGGGCAATCGCCGCGGCCTCCATTGTGGCCAAGGTGATTCGTGACGGCATCATGACCGTTCAGGATCGGCTCTATCCGGGCTATGGGCTGGCCGGCAACAAGGGCTATCCCACGGCGGAACACCGCGCGGCAATTGCCAGGCTGGGCGTGTCGCCAATCCATCGCCGGACCTTTCGCGGTGTGCGGGAGTATCTGGAGTGACCGATACCCGGCAGGCCCTGGGCCGCTGGGGCGAAGATTTGGCGGCGGCCTACCTGCAGCAGCATGGCATGGTCATTCTGGAGCGTAACTTCCGGGGAAAACGCGGCGAGGTGGACATCATCGCGCGTGATGGGGAAGATTTGGTGTTTGTCGAGGTCAAAACCCGCCGCAGCGAGGTGTTCGGAATACCGCAGGAGGCGGTGAACTGGCGCAAACGGCAGCAGATTATCCATCTGGCCGAAATCTATCTGCAACGCCATCCTTCTCTTTTGCAGCCACGTTTCGATGTGGTCGCCATCATGGTGAGGCCGCATGCGGATCCGCTGGTCGAACATTTGCCCAACGCCTTCACCGCTTGAAACTTTCAGTGTTGTTCCCGCCCTGTGCGGAGCCTTTTTACAGTTGTGCCCGGGAAAATTTGTTTTTCCCGGGCACGAATTTCTCCAAAATTTTTTCAAAAATTTTTTCTGCCCGACTCGGGATTAGGCCTGACGATTCGTCTCTCCCAGAGCCAGATGCTGCGGTACCGTGACCATGCGCTCATAGGAGGCGAAGGCGTCGTCCACCAGTTTCTTGTCGGGTTTCTTCGTGAACCACGAAACCACCGGCACGATGACCAGTCCGGCGATCATGCAGAAGGCGCCCGCATTGATGGGGGACTTCAACATTGCCGGGAAAAATCCGCGGAACAGGATGTTGGCCAGCATGAGGATGGTGGAAAACAGGAAACAAGACCAGCAGGCCGCGCTGGTTGCGCCCTTCCAGTAGAGTCCGTAGAGGAAGGGGGCCAGGAAGGCTCCGGCCAGAGCGCCCCAGGATATGCCCATCAGCTGGGCAATGAAGGTGACGTTCGAGCGGTACTGGATCAGTGCCAGGATGACGGAGATAACGATAAAGACGACGATCAGGCAGCGCATTATGAATACCTGTTTTTTCTCGTCCATCCCCTTGAAGAAATGTCCCTTCAGGAAGTCGATGGTGAGGGTCGAACTGGAGGTCAGCACCAGAGACGAGAGCGTCGACATGGAGGCGGAGAGCACGAGGATAACCACCACCGCCAGCAGCAGCTCGGGCAGGCTGGAAAGCATCGCGGGAATGATGGCGTCATAGCCTTCCGTGGCCACATTCACCTTCCCGGAGAACAGCCGCCCGAAGCCGCCCAGGAAGTAGCAGCCGCCCGCCACGACCAGAGCGAAGAGTGTGGAAATGACTGTACCGGTGTCGACGGACTTCTCGTTGCGGATGGCGTAAAACTTCTGCACCATCTGGGGCAGGCCCCAGGTGCCCAAACTGGTGAGGATTATCACACCCAGCAGGTTTGCCGGATCTGGTCCGAAGAAGGAGGCGAAGATGCCCGGGATGTCGGAGGTGCCCGGGTCGGAAACCTTTGCCAGACCGGCCAGCGAGGCCATGAAACCGCCCTGCGAACTTAAGACATTGACGATGACCGCGGAAATGCCTGCCAGCATGATGATGCCCTGGATAAAGTCGTTGATCGCGGTGGCCATGTAGCCGCCGATAACGACGTAAATACCGGTCAGCAGTGCCATCCCGATGACGCAGACCGAGTAGTCAATGTTGAAGGCCATGCCGAAGAGGCGTGAAAGGCCGTTGAACAGCGAGGCCGTGTAGGGAATCAGAAAGACGAAGGTGATGATTGAAGCGGCAATCTTCAGATTCTCGGAACAGAAGCGTTTACCAAAGAATTCCGGCATGGTCGCGGAATCCAGGTACTGGGTCATGATGCGGGTACGGCGGCCCAGAACGCCCCAGGCCAAAAGCGAGCCGATGAGCGCGTTGCCGATGCCCACCCAGGTGGCGGCGATACCGTAGCGCCAGCCGAACTGCCCGGCATAACCAACGAAGATGACGGCGGAGAAATAGGAGGTGCCGTAGGCGAAGGCGGTCAGCCACGGGCCAACCGTGCGTCCTCCCAGGACGAAGCCGTTGACATCCGCCGCGGTCTTGCGGCAGTACCAGCCGACGAAAATCATGATGGCGAAAAATACCAACAATAACACAATCTTGAGATCCATGAAACAGTTTGCTCCTTTCCCTTGTCTGAAAGTAAATGAGTGGTGATGCATCGATGAAAATATAAGCCTTTTACTCTATCATTTTCAGTACAGATGCCACAATATAATTTTAGAGGAATTAAAAAGGTTTTCGGGAAAAGCAAACGCGCCCAGGAAAATAATCTTTTAATATCTTGAATATTTATTGGATAAAAGTTTATAAAAACAATTTTCCCCGGCGGGACAGGGAACAGCTTTGTCCTTCGAATCTTTGAAATGGACGCCAGCGGGGCGTTCCGGGCCGGGACGTTTCAACCTTTGATAAAACACTTCTTTAGAGAGAGGAAACACAAAACATGAGCACGATTCGGATGAGTGACGTAACCTTGAAGCAGAAGGCGGCGGAAATACTGACGTTCAAGGAGAAAATCGAGCTGGTGAAACTGCTGGACAGGCTGGGCGTGGATGTCGTCGAACTGAAAGGCATCGAGCATGCCAAGGCGGACAGCCTCTCTATCAAGACGATGGGTGATACCCTGAAGGAGAGCATTCTCTGTGTGGAGGTCAAGCCGGAAAAGACGCAGATCGATCTGACGGTGGAGGCTCTGGGTACTGCCAGGAAACCGCGTCTTCAAATTACAGCGCCCACGAGTCTCGTCCAGATGGAGTATCTCTGGCATATGAAACCGGAAAAAATGCGGGAGGTCGTTGTGGACGCAATAGCCTATGCCGCATCCCGGATTGCGGATGTGGAGTTTGTGGCTCTTGATGCAACCCGCAGCGAAAGGGATTTTCTCTATGCGATAACGGGGGCGGCCATTGAGGCGGGCGCGAAGACCATCACGCTTTGTGACGACGCCGGCAATATGCTTCCGGCGGAATTTTCGGCTTTTGTCGAGGAGGCGAAACGGAGTATCCCCGGCCTTGATCGGGCGGCGCTGGGCGTCTCCTGCTGTGATGACATCGCCATGGCGGACGCCTGCAGCATCGTCTCGCTCATTGCGGGCGCCACCGAGGTGAAGGCCTCCATCTATCCGGAAGGGCAGGCCTCGCTCAGGAATCTTGCCGTGCTGCTTCGCAAGAAAGGATCCGAGTACGGTCTTTCCAGCAACATGCGCACTGTGGAACTGACGCGGATCGGCGATCAGGCTGCCCGGCTTTTTACCACGACCCGCAGCCAGAACTCGCCTTTCGAAAATGGCGTCCGCGAAATGGATGACGAGCGCTACTTCACGGTGCATGACGATATCGACACCATTATCCGGGAGACCAGAAACCTGGGCTACGATCTTGGCGAGGAGGATCAGACGCTGGTCTACGAGGCCTTTACGCGGCTGGCCAGCAAAAAGGAGCTGGTTTACGCGCGTGAAATTGATGCGATTGTGGCTTCGGCCGCCCTGCAGGTGCCGCCGACCTACCAGCTTGGAGACTTCATCATCAATTCGGGCAACGTGTTTTCCGCCACCGCCCATATCCGCCTGAAACGCGGCGGCGAGATGCTGGAAAGCGTCGCTTTGGGCGATGGTCCCGTGGATGCGGCCTTTCTTGCCATCGAACAGATCACTGGCCGGCATTACGAACTCGACGACTTCCAGATCCAGTCGGTCACCGAAGGCCGTGAGGCGATGGGCGAAACGGTCGTCAAGCTGCTTTCGGGCGGCAAGATCTACTCTGGCCGGGGGCTTTCCACCGATATTATCGGCTCCAGCATCAGCGCGTATATCAACGCCCTGAACAAGATCGTCTATGAGGAGGAAAGCTGATGAAACTCTCCTTTTCAACCAAAGGCTGGAAGACGCTCTCCTTTGACAAGGTGGCGGCCATTGCCGCCGATATGCATTTCGGCGGCGTCGAACTCTACAATCTGCACAAGCGGGAGGACATGACCGGCAAGGGAATGCCGCTGCACATCTATTCGGTGGCCGCCTCCGTCCGTGCCCTGCGGGATGCGGGAATAGGGCTGCCCTGCCTGGATACCTCCTGTGACCTGAGCAGGCAGGATTGCGTGGATGCGCTGCTGTGGACCATTGAACGGGCCGGGATCATGCGTGTGCCCTACGTCAGCGCCGAGGTGAGGCGCGAGGCGGAGGATGTGGTGCGGAAAAACATCGAAAGCCTGCTCCCCGCGGCCCGGAAGGCGAAGGTAACCTTGCTTCTGAAGACGCGCGGCATCTATGCGGACACGGAGCGGCTGAAAGAGCTTCTGGACAGCTTTGCCGACGATGCACTCTGCGCCCTCTGGGATATGCACCACAGCTATTACCGGGGCAAGGAAAAGGCGGACGCGACCATCAGGAACCTGGGGGCCTATGTCAAGCATGTCCACCTGCGGGATCTGGACGAAAACGGTGCCTACGTGCTCATTGGCGAGGGCAGGCTGCCTATCGGCGAGATGATGCAGGCGCTTTCCTCCATTGACTATGACGGTTTCGTTTCGCTCGAGTGGCGGCCGGAATGGGCCGCCGACGTGCAGGACTACGAGTTCATCTTCCCGCACTTCATCAACTACATGAGCCGTTTCGAGAACAGCCGGAGCAACCGCCGCAGGCTCTACCTGAACCACGACGCCACCGGCGAGTATATCTGGAAGAAGGACGAGCTTATCGATCTCACCTTTCCGCAGGTACTCGATCGCGTGGTGGAGGAATTTCCGAACCAGTACGCCTTCAAGTACACGACGCTTGACTATACGCGCACCTACGAGGAGTTCCGCGAGGACGTGGACAACTTCGCGCGGGCTTTGGTGTCTCTGGGCGTGAAGGCCGGTTCGAAGGTCGCCATCTGGGCGACGAACGTGCCCGCCTGGTACATTACCTTCTGGGCGACCACAAAAATTGGTGCGGTGCTGGTTACGGTCAACACGGCCTACAAGATTCACGAGGCGGAGTACCTCTTCCGCCAGTCGGACACGCATACGGTGGTGATGATCGAAAGAGCTCTGGATTCCAACTACCGGCAGATCATCAACGAAATTTGTCCGGAGATAGCCAGCAGCGTGCCCGGCGAACCGCTGCACTGCAAACGCCTGCCTTTCCTGCGCAACGTCATCACGGTCGGCTTCCGTGAAAAGGGTTGCCTGACCTTCGAGGAGGCGATGGCGCGCGCCAACATGGTGCCGAAAGCGGAGATTCTGCGGATGGCGGCAAAGGTGAAGAGTGGCGATGTCTGCAACATGCAGTACACCTCCGGTACGACCGGCTTCCCCAAGGGGGTGATGCTCACGCACTACAACGTGGTCAACAACGGCAAGTGCATCGGCGACCGCATGGGGCTTTCCACCGCGGATCGCATGATGATTCAGGTACCGATGTTCCACTGTTTCGGCATGGTGCTTTCCATGACTTCCTCCATGACGCATGGCTCGACGATGAGTCCCATGCCCTACTTCAACGCGAAAGCTTCGCTGTCCTGCATCCATCAGGAAAAGATCACCTGTTTCAACGGTGTGCCGACAATGTTCATTGCAATGTTCAACCATCCGGACTACCGGAAGACCGATTTCTCGCACATGCGTACCGGCATCATGGCCGGTTCCGGCTGTCCGCCGGAGCTCATGCGGCGCGCGGCCGATCCAAAGGAGATGCACATGCTGGGCATCGTCAGCGTCTACGGCCAGACCGAATCCTCTCCGGGAAGCACCATGTCCGCCTGGACGGATACGCTGGAAGTCCGGACAGAGACCGTGGGTTACGCCTTTCCGCATGTCCAGT
Organism: Deltaproteobacteria bacterium; assembly: GCA_017552515.1. GTDB lineage: Bacteria > Desulfobacterota > Desulfuromonadia > Desulfuromonadales > JAAYDE01 > RGIG7977. Next base: position 16,682 of record JAFZPK010000170.1, read on the forward strand.
GCAAGGTCATCGATCCGGAGACCGGAAAGGAAGTCGGCCCGAACATCAATGGTGAATTCTGTTCACGCGGCTACAACACGATGCGCGGCTACTACAAGATGCCGGACGCTACGCGGGAAACCGTGGATGCGGAGGGCTGGCTGCATTCCGGAGACATTGTCTGCTGCGACGAGGCCGGAAACTACCGCGTAACCGGACGCCTGAAGGACATGATCATCCGCGGCGGCGAGAATATCTATCCGAAGGAGATCGAAGAGTTCATCTACACCCATCCCGCCGTTCAGGATGTGCAGGTCATCGGTGTGCCGGACGAACGCTACGGCGAAGAGGCGATGGCGCTGATCATCCTGAAGGAGGGCCAAAAGGTGGAGGAACCGGAGATGCGCGAGTATATCATGTCCCATCTCGCGCGCCACAAGGTGCCGAAGTATATCGAGTTTACCAAGACCTTCCCAATGAACGCCGCCGGCAAGGTGCTGAAGTACAAGATGCGTGAAGACGCCGTAAAGCGCCTGGGCCTGGGGAAAAAAGAATAGGGAGAAACGGAAGGGGGCTCAGGAACTTTTGGAAAAAGGCGTGGTTTTTCGCTTGTGAACCGCGCCTTTTTTGTAGAACTGTAACTCCTTCGCTGAAGAAACACAGTTGAAAGGATGAAAATGATGGACGTTCCCGGTTTGCAAGCCCTGCGGGGCAAAACGGTGGTTTTGGGCGTCTGCGGCGGCATCGCCGTGTACAAGGCGGTGGAGGTCATGCGGCTGCTAATCCACGCGGGTGCGGAGGTGTTTGCCGTGATGACCGAAAGCGCGCAACGCTTCGTGACCCCGCTCACCTTTGAGACGCTCTCAAAGCATCCGGTCTACACCGACATGTTCGAGCTGTTGCCGGATGGCGGAATCGGTCACATCGCACTTGCGGAACGCGCCGATCTGGTGCTGGTCGCTCCGGCGACCGCCAACATGATCGGCAAGGCGGCCGGTGGCATCGCCGATGATCCGCTCTCCACGCTGCTTGTGACCACGAAGGCGCGGGTGCTGTGGGCCCCCGCGATGAACGTCAACATGTGGGAAAATCCGCTGGTGCAGGAGAATCTGCGCAAACTGGAACGGCACGGCGCCTGCGTGCTGGAGCCGGATACCGGTATGCTGGCCTGCGGCCGGGAGGGGAAGGGCAAGTTCCCCGCTCCGGAGAAGGTGGTGGCCAAGACGGCGGAACTTCTGGGTGAATCCGCTCTTTTGCGGGGCGAAACCGTGCTGGTGAGCGCGGGCCCCACCTGGGAGCGCATCGATCCGGTGCGCTTTGTCGGCAACTTTTCCTCGGGCAAGATGGGCTATGCGCTGGCGCGGCAGGCCGTGAAGCTGGGCGCAAAAGTTCTGCTGGTTTCCGGGCCGGTGGCGCTTGAAGCTCCGGAAGGGGTGCGGCGAGTCATGGTGGAAAGCGCCTTTGAGATGCGCCAGGCGGTGCTTGACTGGATCGATGAGGCGAGCATCGTCATCATGGCGGCGGCGGTGGCGGATTACCGTCCGGCGCGGGTCGCGCCCCAGAAGATCAAGAAGGAAGGCTCGGAGGCGCTGGTGCTGGAGCTGGAGCGCACCGCCGACATTCTGGGCGAGGTGGGAACGCGCAAAGGATCGCGTTTTGTGGTGGGCTTTGCCGCCGAAAGCGAGAACCTGCTGGAGAACGCCCGGCGCAAGTTGCGGGAAAAACACCTCGATCTGATCGTGGCAAACGATATCACCCAACCCGGCGCGGGTTTTGGCTCCACAACCAATATCGTTACCCTGCTGGACCGGGATGGGACAGTGGAGGAACTGCCCTGCCTTGACAAGGAAGAAGTCGCGTGCCGGATTCTGGAGCGGGTAAGCGCCATGCGCGGAACCCGGGAGCTATGCTGAAGATGGATGAACACCTGTACGGGGATGAAGAGGCCCGTTCGGAACTGTCGTCGCTTGCGCGTGGCGTGAGAACGCTTTTGGAGGAGATGGGGGAAAGCGGCTTGGATGAACTGCCCCTGCCACAGATCGCATTTTCTGAGAAGCCATCCACCGCTTTGACCACGGCTGCGCCGGAATTTGCTTCTGACTCCGAGATTTTTCCGGAAGTATCCCCGAAACAGGTGGCTGCGCCGGAAACTTTGGTGCCCGAAATGCCTGCGATGAAGGCAGCTGTGCCGGATGTGTCCGCATCTTCCTCGTCGGAGGAGATTTCCATGAAGATGACACCGCCTGCGAAAGAGCTCGATCCCCACGCCGAGCTTTTCGACTTGACGCGCGGCGTAAGGGCGCTTCTGGAGGAGATGCGGGAAAGCGGTCTGGACGAACTGCCCTTGCCGTCTTTCGAGCTGCCGCTCCGGGAGAATCCGCCCATAGCGGAGGAGACCCCCGTGCAGGAGGCGGCATCCCCGACATCCGTCATCTCCACGCCGCCCGGGACATCGCCCGGAGCGGATACGCTGGAGGCCATTCAGCGGGATCTGGAGGGCTGTACGCGCTGTCCACTACATGAAAACCGGCGCAACATCGTCTTCGGGCGGGGCAATCCGCAGGCGCCGCTGGTGCTGGTAGGCGAAGCGCCGGGGCGTGACGAAGATATCAAGGGCCTGCCCTTTGTCGGGGAGGCGGGCCGCCTGCTCGACAATATCCTGCGGGCCATGGAGCTGACGCGGGAGGATGTCTACATCTGCAACGTGTGCAAATGCCGGCCGCCCGGCAACCGCGATCCGGAGCCGGGGGAAATGGCTGTTTGCCAGTCCTTCCTGAAACGGCAGCTGGCGGTCATCCACCCGCGGTTGCTGGTGACACTGGGACGGATTGCGGCGCAGACGCTTCTGAATGCGCGCACGCCCATCAGCCGTCTGCGCGGTGTCTGGCGGGAATACGAGGGCATTCCGCTGATGCCGACCTACCATCCGGCCTATCTGCTGCGCAATCCCAGTGGCAAAAAGGAGGTGTGGGAGGACATGAAGCAGGTGCTCAGGAAACTGAAAGAGTGAACGCCATGCTCTTTTTCCTCATGCTCTATGTTGCTGTTCTGACAATCGTGGCCATTTATGCCAAACGCCAGGTCAAAGGCTTTGCGGATTTCGTCATTGCGGGCGGCAGGCAGAAATCCATCTGGATCTCTCTGTCTACTCTGGCAAGTATTGTTGGTGGCTCTGCCACCTTCGGTATCATGACCCTGGCGGCAAAACATGGTTTTCCCGCGTTCTGGTGGCTGGGAGCGGGGAGCATTTTTCTCGTTCTCCAAAGTCTCCTTGTCTCTGAAAAGGCCCGCTCCCTCAATGTCTACACGCTGCCGGAACTCGCGGGCAAAACAGTCGGGCGGGAACCGAGATTTTTGATTGCCCTCATTATTGTCATAAGCTGGATTGGGATCATTGCTGCCCAGTTCTCGGCGCTCGAAAGCCTCTTCATACCGTTTATTCCAGAAGGATGGCGACCGGCGGTTCTTTTTTTCGTGAGCGTTGCCGTGATCGTCTACACTACGGCGGGAGGACAAATCTCCGTTTTGCGGACCGACGCCATGCAGTTTCTGCTGCTTATGGGCGGCGTTCTGCTGGCCTGTCTTCTTCTTTGGCAGAACGAATGTCCGCTCCCACATATTGAATTTTTTAATAACACGTTCAGTTCCTCCCAGTTTGCGACCTTTTTGCTTGTGACGGGGCTTCCCTATTTTCTGGGGCCCGATCTGCTGTCCCGGAACTTTTCCGCAAGAGATGGTCGAACGGCCAGGCGATCCGCCCTGATTGCGGCTGTGATGCTCATTCTCTTTGCCGTCCCCATGACGCTCATCGGGGTTTGGGCCAAAGAACATGGGATCGCGGAGAATCCTCTACCGGGCATCATTCTCGGCCATCTGCCGCCAGCGGCAGGAGCACTGCTCTTTCTCGGACTTGTTTCCGCCCTGATTTCCTCCGCCGATACCTGCCTGTTGAGCGTCTCTTCCATTATCGAAAATGACCTGATCGGTGGAAAAAATATCCGCAGGATGCGGCTCATGGTTGTTTTTGTCGGCGCTCTGGCACTTTTTATCGCGTTCTTCCAAAAAGACGTGACGAGGCTTCTTCTCTCGGCATACGCAGTCTATGTGCCGGGTGTTGTTTTCCCTCTCTTTGCCTGCCTGTGGTTTGCCGGACGCATGGTGCCGAACAAGAGCTTTATACTTTTGGGAATGCTTGCTGGGAGCATCTTGGGCATCGCTTCCGTATGTATGGGCAGCCCGGCATATAGTCTCACGGGAATAGGTCTTTCAGCGGCAGCATCGCTCATTGCCTGCTTAACCGGAAAAACGAAAGCAAAGACAACTCCCCCCTGACGGCTCCGCCGCCTTTTCCCCTCTGTGAGGGAGGCATAGGACTTCATTGGTGGAAAATTGCTTGAAAAATAAGGCCCCCTCTGGGAGGGGGCTGTC